>NZ_JAVRBM010000011.1:0-150683 GCF_034531255.1 Nostoc sp. ChiQUE01b
GGCATTGGGCATTGGGCATTGGGCATTGGGCATTGGGCATTGGGCATTGGTTATTTTCCCAGTCCCCAGTCCCCAGTCCCCAGTCCCCAGTCCCCAATCCCCAATCCCTAACCCTCCTGCGGATTGCGGTAGCCAAAAAAGTTAATACTATAATCAGTAATCCGCACTCCGGTTTCTTCTTCAATTTTGCGGATCAAATCTTCTGGTAGTTCTACATGAACATCAAGAATTTGATTTGTATCCACACAGTTTATATGACTGTGAGAGTCACTGATGTTGCCGTATAAACGCCCATCACAGCGTTCAATACACTCAATGATGCCTTGACTGGATAATGCTTCTAAATTTTGATAAACAGAGGTATGACCGATCTCTTTGCCTTGTTGGTTTAAGCGATCGTAAATCTCTCTTGCAGCAAGATGTTCATTTGCTTGCCAAAGTAATTCTAGAATAAAGCGACGCTGACGACTGACGCGCATACCCAAGATTTGACAGCGCTCAAGTGCATCTTCTAAGGAACGAATTGGTTTTGTAGTAATTGTTTGTTTTTGCATATTACAGCTTGTTAACTGTTGGGGGAATTTTCCCATCTAAACGTTTATTGGTTATTTAATATATGCAATGATATTGCACACCGCTGTCTCACCTGTACTTATGTTTTGGCTTTTGATGCTGTGAAAGTGACCCAAGAAAAAAAGGATACAAGCCCCTGAATTTATTTATGGAAAAGAAAAAATGCAAAGCAACATTAATTCAAGCCCCCGGATTTATCCTGGTCGTGCTTCAATTTTGACTTTTGACTTTTGACTTTTGACTTCCCCGCAGGGGTTGACAGGTGGCGATAATGATTTTTTTTGCTTGTTGACGGCTACTTTGTTAGACCTTAATCTAAAACAAACTCATTACAACTTTAACTTAAAATCGCTGTAAATGTCCACTTTGGGGCAGGCATTACTTTACCCAAGTAGGCTATAGCAATCCTATCTGATTTGTGAAAATTCTCGGTGTCCAGATCCCCGACTTCGTAAAAGTTGTCGGGGATCTAACTTTTCACGAATGATTTAGGATTGCTATGTATGGGTTGACGAAATTATCAGTAAAAAAGTATCAGTAAATACTAATTAATTTATGAAGAAGACTTTGTGCTATCAAAAATCAATGTAGCGTCAGTCCCTGAAAGCTGCTACTGTATATTCTCGATCCTACAGTTGAGCATCAAGAAAGTGGCTGCTAAATCAATGACAATTGCGATCGCACTCAATAATGACTTCATTAACAATCTGGATCTGTCCCCTGCATCAACAGTGATTGAAAAACTGCTGCCAGATGAGGTTGCATCCCATGAACAGCAGCTACGCTTTGATGTCAATTACGATCTCCAGCCTGACGACCCACGGGAACTCTCAGAAATTCCAGAGGTGCGGCTGTGGTTTGTGCGTCTAGATGCCAAATATCCCTGGTTGCCATTTTTACTAGATTGGAAAGCTGGAGAATTTGCTCGTTATGCCGCCATGCTTGTACCACATCAGTTTAGTTCCCAAGAAGGTATCCAGTATAATCCTGAAGCCTTAGAAATATTTTTGATGCATAAAATCTTTACTTTAGGTGACTGGCTCAAACAACAGGACATCCCCAGTCTCTCGCGGCTAAAGTCTATGGCGCAAATTCTAGGTTATGAATTAGATGATGCTTTTTTTGAAATATTTTAAATAGCTAATAGGTGATGGAAGAGTTTTGAGAAAATTTTCTTCTTTTGAGTGGACTGTGTGAGACAATTTTTGATTTTGGATGCAAGGATTTTAGATTCACCCCATGCACGCCACTTGACGGCAGTTGCTCCACTTGGGGAGACCCCAGACGCTCGATGACTCGCTTGCCGCCGGCGCTATCGCCCTTGGCGTCTCCCCTTGGGAGAAGACCGCACTGCCTCCTCTACTTGGGGAGACCCCTTCTCTACGAGACGCATTCGCGTTGGCGCTAGCCTCTCCCTTTGGGAGAAGACCGCAGTGGTTTATGAATGCAGGGGCTTCAATTAAAAATTTTCGATTTTGGATTTTGGATTTATTCTTGCGTTTAAATTCGGGGGCTTCAAACCAATTTAAATTCTAAATTTTGAATTTAAAATTTAAAATTTAAAATCTAAAATTCGGTGAGGTTATTCTTCTTATATTGCAATATCGCTCAGTTAAGCCCTAAATCCTCTGTAGAGAAGCATGAGTGCATCGACACAAAGTATAATTTCGCGCCTCTATTTGCCGAAATCAATACCAAAAACTTAACTAAATCATATTTATCTATAGTATACTTTGCGATATTTCAAACATCCTTTAAGGATGAAATTTTATCTATCTAAAAAGATATTTTTTAAATTAACTATAGCAAATATGCTAATAATAGAAACCTGTTTCTTTCTTAGACAAGAATCAGGTTAGATTTTATACTTTTTTGCTAAAACGCTTTCAGTAGTTTGCAAGATTCTGAAAGAGCAATTTTGTAATCAAACAAGCTTGACAAAATGAGGGTTTTGAAATGAAAAATTTAGTACCTGAACGTGCAACATCTGAAGAAGAACGTTTCCAAGATGACTATTATTCTTACTTTGAATCCCCGGAAAATGTCACACGATATACACCTACAGGTGGTTTTTTAAGTAACGCTTTTCCAGAAAACTCATTCTCTTTATTGGATTTAGGATGCGGTAATGGCGCTTTAAGCAAATATCTTCCGGCTCGATGTGACTATTTAGGAGTCGATCACAGTGAATTAGCTATTGAACAATGTTTAAAACTCTACCCAAATAGAAAGTTTGTTACCAAAGATTTATCGCTTTTCCTGTCTGAACTTGTTGAAGAGAATAAAAAATTTGATGCAGTCGTGCTAGCGGGTTTGTTATTTCACAGCATTAACAAAGAGACCGAAGAAAAAAAAGACGATCAAGAAATTATTCAATTTTGTCTGAATAAAATACTAAACAACAAAGGATATCTTGTTCTCATTGTACCTTTTTGCTACGGCGATCATCCATCTCACAGTTTGTTTGTTCGAGCAGAGTGGCTACAAAAGTCAATAGAAAAAATGCTAGAAATTGCTAATGCAAAAATTGTTCACGAGAATATATCTCTACAAATTGGTTTGGAAAAGAGGGTTCGACAGCAGAAAGCGACTCCTGACTGGTTTGTTTCCGATAGTAGTGCTGATTATCCCAGTATATTTGTGGGAACATATATGGCAAGCTGGACATTTATTGCTTCCCTCTAAACTTAAGCCAAAACCCTTTTAAAATCTCGTTTTAAAACTGAAAGCCGTTGCCAATTTGTGACAACGGCTGAGTGATAAATTATAGAGCTTTTCATTTGTATGTAATATACATTTACCTCTCTCCTGTAAAGAGAGAGGTTTTGAGGCTTACTCTCTGTTCTAGGTATCTAAGTTTGGGAAAACTACTGGTTTAGCCACCCCAAATTTTCTCTAAAACTGTGTTTGGTGAAATATCCGCCGTTTTTCCCGTGAGGGATTCAATAGCCAGGAATTTATCGTTTTTCGGCAACAACTTAGCTGGAACGCTGGGGCCAAATATGGCAATGGTATACGTTTGGACTGCAACACTCAGCTGTAGTGCGGCGCTATCAGTAGATAACATCAAATTTGCCCCAGCAATTATGGCAGTTAACTTACCAATATCATCTGGGGCTGTCACCTTGATATCTGGAGAAGACTCCAGAAGCGATCGCACAAACAGCTCATCGTCAGTTCCCTTAATGACCACTACAGGTAGATCGGGCTGCTTTTGTTGGAAAGCTTGAATAATTTGTTGCCAATTCTCGACAGGATAGATTTTATCCAGTTCTTTAGCCTGTAATAACTGGCCAGAACCGCCATGAATCAAGATATAGCCTGTTTCATGAACCCCTAAACGTTTTTGTTCCTTTTGTGCCCACTCAATATCTGGTTTGGGCACATTTACTGCTAATTCTGGGACAGGGCTATTTATTTCCAACGGTTGCAGCAAGTCGTGATATACTGCTGCCGCATATTGGGATGGTTTGAACGGCACAGCATGGGTAAGAAAACCCGATCCTTTGCCTTGGTAGCCAATACGTATAGGAATTCCCGTCAACCAGAGTAAAAGACCTACCAACCAATTTTGCTTAACAGCAATGGCAACATCGTATTCGCGATCGCGAATCGTCCCTACTAAATTACCCCAATCTGCCAGACTGTTACGGTCATTAAAATCAAAGTACAGCACCTCGTGAACTGACTTGCTCACTCGGTAGGCAGCCTTTGACCGGGGTTCAACAACGACATCTATCTGAGCGTTAGGGTAATGGCGCTTCAGGTCATCTAGAGTCGGAAAGAAGAGAATTTGGTCGCCAATTCCGCCAGGTACAAGGGCTACTACTCGCATAATATTTATTGACGCTTACTCGCTCCTTATTTTAGGGGAAAATATATAGCTTAAAGATTGAGGAATTCTGTGTATTTACTAATTCCAGCTGCGGGAATCGGAAAAAGAATGGGGAGTAACCGCAATAAACTCCTGCTCCTCGTGCGATCGCAACCAATTATTGCTTGGACTTTATTAGCCGCAGAAGCCGCCAGTACAATCAGTTGGATCGGGATTATTTCTCAGTCTACCGACTGGCCAGAGTTCAAAGCAATTATCGCCGATCTAAAGCTGACTAAACCAGTAGAATTGATTCAAGGCGGCTCCACCCGCCAAGAATCTGTTTACAATGGCTTGCAATCTCTGCCAATAGCCGCAGAACAAGTATTAATTCACGATGGCGCCAGATGCCTAGCCACACCAGATTTATTTAACTCGTGTGCCGAGGCCATTCGCCACTGTCCCGGTTTAATTGCTGGTGTACCCGTCAAAGACACCATCAAAGTTGTTGATGAACAAGGCATAATTCAAGAGACACCCGACAGACGACAACTATGGGCGGCACAAACTCCCCAAGGATTTGATGTCAAGTTGTTGAAACAGTGCCATGCTGAAGGAGTCCGTCAAGGTTGGGAAGTAACAGACGATGCTGCTTTATTTGAAAAGTGCGGCATCGAAGTCCGAATTGTCGAGGGAGAGGAAACAAATTTAAAAGTGACCACTCCACAAGATTTAGCGATCGCAGAATTTATTCTTACAAGTAGAGGCTTTTGAGGGAGTGAAGAAGGGAATAGGGTAAAGGTTATAGGGTACTTACCTTTCCCCTAATCCCAATGCCAAATTTGAAAGTTTTAAAAAATACTTTGACAATTTACGATATAATGCCACACACTTATTGATTGTTAGTTGTCATGTACTAATGACCAATGACTAATGACCAATGACTAATGACTAATGACTAAATGATTACAGCCACAGCGACGAAGATAGAAGCAATTCTCTATTTAAAGGGTAAGCCCTTGTCGCTCGGCGAAATCGCCGAGTATGCCGCGTGCGATCGCGCCACTGTCAAAGAAGGCATAATTGAACTTATGGACAACTATGCCCACCGAGATAGCGCCCTAGAGGTCATAGAAACCCCAGATGGTTACAGTTTGCAACTACGATCTGACTTTCACGATCTAGTGCAAACGATGATACCAGTAGAATTGGGAGTAGGTGCATTGCGAACTTTGGCAGCGATCGCCCTTAATAGTCCCATACTCCAAAGCGACTTGATTAACCTACGCGGTTCAGGAGTATATCAGCACGTTCCAGAACTCGTTGAACTTGGTTTCATCCGCAAGCGCCGAGACAGCGATTCTCGCTCCTACTCGCTCCAAGTAACACCGAAATTTCATCAGTATTTCCAAATCGAACAACTTCCGCAAATACTTTCTACCAGTCAAAAGGAAGAACAACTAGAACTAGAACTAGAACTAAAGGGAGTGGGGAGTGGGGAGTAGGGAATGGGGCAGGGGGAGCAGGGGGAGCAAGGGAGCAGGGGGAGCAGGGGGACAAGGGAGACACTAAGAATAACCAATCCCCATTCCCCATTCCCCATTCCCCATTCCCCATTCCTCATTCCCCAATGCCCTCCTCTAGACTTATACCCGTGGTGAATGCGCTACCCTTGTACTATGGTTTAGAGTAGAGTTAGCAATTAAGCTAAATAAAACTGCCAATGGTGTTTAATCCTGACTTTTTGAATGACAACTCCGAGGAACACCCGAATCAACTTCTTTCCGACCACTCTGAGGAATACCCTAATCAATTACTCAAATATCTACAGCATCAGTCTCCTGATGTTTTAGCTAGGGTTGCTCAGTCCGCCAGCCCCGAAATTAAACAAATCATCTCGCAAAATGTCCAAGGGCTAGTGGGAATGCTCCCGGCAGAAAATTTTAACGTGCAAATCACAACAGATCGGGAGAATTTAGCTGGACTTCTAGCGTCGGCCATGATGACGGGGTATTTTCTGCGCCAGATGGAACAAAGAATGCAGTTAGAGCATTTGTCTAATGGTCAATAATTAATAGTCAGTAGTCAAACATTCTAGGACTATTGACCAAATAATTACTAATTCGTAATTCGTAATTAAAAAAGGTATAGCAGCCGACACTGAATTAAAATGGAGTGGTCAACAAGACATTTATGGAAAGTTCAATCTTCCACTTATAGCACAGCGTTAGCGAGTTTGCGTACTCTGTAAGAGTTGCAAGCTACGCTTTTAGCGTCTCGTAGAGAGCATGTTGTAAGTACGAATTACGAATTACGAATTATTTTGACTACTTCCTTTCAGGATAAGCTCCTGATTGAACTTTAAAGATTTGAATTTTACCGCTGCGGTTGACTTCGATAGCTATTATGTCTCCAACTTTGCTCGACTCTACCAGCCTCTGAACTTGGGCTGAAGTTTTGACTGGTTTACCGTTAAATTTTTGAATCACGTCTCCAGGAAGCAGTCCTCCACGTTTAGCTGGGGAATCATCTGTGACTCCTTTAATTACAATTCCTGCATCCTGCTGAATGTTCAGCTGATTTTCTTGATTAATCTGGTGTTTTCTGATGGGAGAAAGGTCTGCCATTTCAATACCCAAGAAAGGATGTTCTACACGCCCTTTAGTAAAAAGTTCATTGGCGATGCGGGCGGCGGTTTCAATGGGGATGGCGAAACCAAGTCCTTGAGCGTCAGCGCGGATGGCTGTATTAATACCAATGACTTCACCTTGGGCGTTTAATAAGGGGCCACCAGAATTACCAGGGTTAATTGCAGCATCAGTTTGGATAAAGCTGACTCGCTTATCTGGGACACCAACTTGAGTGCTAGTGCGATCGGTAGCGCTGATGATACCGATAGTGACAGTATTATCTAAACCCAAAGGATTGCCAATAGCGATCGCCCATTGTCCTGGGATCAGATTTTGCGAATTGCCCAGTTTTACAGTCGGCAAATCATTCGCTTTTATTTTTACCACCGCCACATCTGTTACAGAATCAACTCCTACCACCTTACCCTCTAGACTCCGACCATCCTTGAGAGTAACTTGTACTGTATCTGTATCTGCCACTACATGAGCGTTGGTGAGTAATTCCCCATTTTCGCTCAAAATAAATCCCGATCCTGTACCGCGCTCAATGCGTTCTTGAGGAATTGGTTGGTCATCCTCACCAAAGAATCGCCGCAAGATGGGATTTTTCAAAGCGTCAGAGATGGGATTGGCTACTTTGCGAGTCGCATTAATTCGCACTACAGCCGGGCCAACTTTTTGCACTGCTGTCGCAATAAAATTCACGTTATCGCCACCAGTAGCCCCAATAGCTCCGTTAGGAGAATTCGGAACTACGGATTCTGGCGGCGAAGCCATTGTTACATTTTTTAGTTGTTGGAACGAGCGATTTTGTGGAATGAGATAGCGACTGCCAAACAAACCTGCACCACCGCCAATTACCAGTAAAAACACATAAACCGCCAATTGCTTTAAGGATAACTTCATAATTGTTTTGCTCAAGAACAGCAATGCAGTTGCTAATTTCTAAGTGTAGTCAAGCTAACGGCAAGTGGACAGATCAATTTACGAAGAATTAGGTATTGGGCATTGGGCATGGGGCATTGGGCATTGGGCATGGGGCATTGGGCACAAGAGGCAGAGGGGCAGAGGGGAAAGACTTACTGCTACTTCTCCTCTGCTCCCCTGCTCCCCCACTCCCCACTCCCCACTCCCCATTCCCCACTCCCCACTCCCCACTCTTCCCATCTAAAATCTAAAGTTAATGCGCTCTTGACCTGTATACATGACTTTACCCTTTCGTCAACTGTTTCTCTGTAGCTTACTTAGCGCCTTGGGCCTAGTAAGCATACTGCCATACTCAAACAGTGCTAAGGCTGCTGTGGGTGGTTGCTCAACTCCAGCCTTATCTCGCTTCCAACGCCATAAAGTTGTTCGTGGCGAAACTTTGGAGAGCATAGCGCAGCGCTACAATCTCATTCCGACAACTATTATCGGCATGAATCCAGCTTTGCAGAATGGTGCAGCTGCCGCCGTTGGTAGTGTGCTTCAGATTCCTCCTTACAATGGGATTGTAGTCGAAGTGCCTCGCAATCAAACTTGGCGACAAGTGGCGACACAATACAAAGTTCGTGCTGATAGCCTGTTTGAGGTGAATGGCTGCCAACAAAACCCCAGAATCGTGTTTGTTCCGGGGGTAAATTGGTCGCCTAATGGTGTTGTAACTAAGTCGCCTTTACCTACTGATGCAGGCGCACCAAACCGTGCATCTTTGTCTGGATATCCCTTAGCACAAGTGGCAACTGTAGGATTAGCTTATGGCTGGCAAATTAATCCTGCGACAGGTGAAGTTTTCTTCCACAGTGGTGTTGACTTATTAGCACCAGTTGGTACTAATGTGCAAGCGATCGCACCTGGAACTGTAGCCTTTGCCAGCGATCAAGGTTCTTATGGCAAATTAGTCATTATTAACCACAGTGGCGGACTTCAAAGCCGCTACGCCCAGCTTGATAGTATCAAAGTTACTGTCGGTCAACAAGTGAAAAAAGGAGACTTACTAGGAACAGTAGGCACTAGTGGCAAACCAACATCCACTCAACCGCATCTCCATTTTGAAGTGCGTTCTAGCTCATCTCTTGGTTGGGTAGCGCAAGATCCCAAGGGTTATTTGAAGAAATGAAGAAATGGGGAGTAGGGAGTAGGGAGTAGGGAATAGCGAATAGGGGACAAGGGAAACTACTAAACCCAATGCCCCATGCCCCATGCCCTATGCCCAATTCCCAAATTCGCTAGATTTTACGATGTGCATTCCTGCTTCTGCAAACCTTGCAAATGCTGCATCTGCCTGTTCTGTGTAGTCCACAACACCGGGGACAACAACGGGAGAAGTGCAATCTTCTAGCAGATAGATTTTTTTCGTCAGGGTAGCATCTACCTGTTTAATTTCTGTTAATAAATCGTCAATTGTCCAAGCGACACAGTGACTTTTAGCTTGACCACCAATAATTACTGCATCATATTCTAAAAGTTGTTTAATCAGGCGCGTGTTCTTTTGAGCAAGTGGACGTTGTTCAAAATCTTCCAATACTTCTGGACGTAAGATGGAATAGTTTTCTGTTAAAGGATTTTCACCTTTAATTTCAAATTGCGTTTGACTCTGACGCGCCATGCCGTGGAAAAATATCGCTTCTTCCACTGATGAAACTAAAGCATGACCAATACCACCCAACATAGAATGATAAGGCCAAACAGTGAGAGGATATTTACCGTCTTGACTGAGTTGCTTAAGGTAATGGTAAGCGTGTTTTTCTAATAATTCATAATCCCCATTAGTAACAGTGTTAGCAACTGCTGGGTTGACTTTCCAAATACCTTGTTGGATATCTGCTGGTGTAATGCTAGTCGCTGCTGGGGTAGGATGTTCTCCCGCAGTGTTCACCCAAAAGATTGGATGGAAAATTTGCGTTGCTGTATGGGTATCCAGGGTGGGTACAATTTTTGTAATTACTCCCAAGTTTCGATAGATAAACTCACACAACCTGACGTTATCATCTACCGCCGCATTACCAGATTTTCCACCTACAAATAATTCAAAGCCGGGGATGCAGAAGGTGTTTTGGACATCAATTAACAGTAGGCAAATACGAGTTTTATCTAAAGATGCTGGTTTGATGTCGTGTTGTTTCGCCCAGATTTCAGCTTCAGCAGCACGTTCTTGGTAAGGTACGCGCCAGACTTTGCTCACTTCTTCAGGGTTGAAGTGTGGAGGAATTAGTAGTTGGGGTGTTATTTGGGTGTTCATAATTACAGCCGCTTTTATTCTGTAATAACATCTATGATTTCAATCCCCAAATATTTTTTAAGTCTAGCCTTACCTTAGTAAACATCATCATGAGAACCTAAGGTCAACAAAGAAATTACTAATTCCCCAGAAACGGGATGAGGAACAAACTCAAATAGAATCCGATTGTTGTAGTCTATGGGGAGCATCCCAGTTTTTTGCAAAGAAGGCGAAAATCAGTCAGGATAGGTAAAACGTTTATGAGTACGCAAGCTAGGGTAAAACGGATCTTCAGCAAGTTGTTGTAATCTTCGCTCAACTACAGAGCGTAATTCTGGATTTCGACGGGCTAAACGCTTAAAATCTCGAATAAATCTTGCACTCCATAGCAGTTGCATCAATCATCTAACTCCGCCATTAAATCAGCAACAGTTCCACTATGTACTTCCCCTTTAGCATAAGCTTCACGAGCTTCTGCTACCGCTTTTAATAAGTCATCCCGTCGCTGTTGTTTGAGGCGCTTTTGGATAATATCCACAAGAATAGCCTGAGCTTCTGGATCTAATGCTTCTACCGCTTCTATGACTTTCTGGAATGTAGATGTTTTTTCTAGCATGGGCGTTAAAGAATTTAGTGATAAGTCTAATTTAGCTGGTGGTAGGGCGATCGCTCCTCATCCTCTTTACTTAATAGTAAATTTGTATTATCAATACATAAATTTAGCGATCGCTTCCTTAAGCTTTCCTGTGAAACCTGCGCGATCGCTACTCAAGCTACTCACTTGAAAGAATTTTTCAGCAATATATCTTTATAAATGAGCAAAACCTTTGAATTGCTCTTTATTTCTTTGCCTGTCTCATTCTCCATTTTTTCTATCGAATCACCAAAAGAGCCACCACCTGTGGCAATCTGGGAAACAGAGATTTATCAAATCTGATATTTTAACGACAACAAATTTACCTAATCAGGTTATGCAAACTCTGCCCATAGTAGATGCTTCAAATACTACATCCAGCCAACCTACCTTTGATACAACTATCAAGCGGCGTAAAACCCGCCCCGTAAAGGTGGGAAATGTCACCATTGGCGGGGGCTACCCGGTTGTGGTGCAGTCAATGATTAACGAAGACACTCTTGATATTGATGGTTCCGTGGCTGCTATTCGTCGTCTGCACGAAATCGGCTGTGAAATTGTCCGCGTCACAGTGCCAAGTATGGCTCATGCTAAAGCTTTAGGGGAAATTAAACAAAAATTAATAAAAACTTACCAAAACGTGCCAATTGTGGCTGATGTCCATCACAACGGGCTAAAAATCGCTGTGGAAGTCGCCAAGCACATAGAGAAAGTACGGATTAATCCGGGGTTGTATGTGTTTGAAAAGCCAAACATCAATCGAACTGAATATACTAAAAGCGAATTTGACGAAATTGGCGATAAAATCCGCGAAACCTTAGAACCTCTGGTAGTTTCTTTGCGCGATCAAGGAAAATCGATGCGAATTGGGGTAAATCACGGTTCTCTTGCTGAAAGAATGCTATTTACTTACGGTGACACTCCCGAAGGAATGGTGGAATCTGCCATAGAATTCATCCGTATTTGTGAATCTTTGGATTTCCACAACTTGGTAATTTCCATGAAAGCCTCAAGAGTACCTGTGATGGTAGCCGCCTATCGCCTCATCGCCAAGCGCATGAATGAACTGGGTATGGATTACCCGTTACATTTAGGCGTTACCGAAGCCGGTGATGGCGAATACGGGCGAATTAAATCCACAGCTGGTATTGCCACGTTACTTGCTGATGGCATTGGCGATACAATTCGTGTCTCCCTTACAGAAGCACCAGAAAAAGAAATTCCCGTCTGTTATAGCATTCTCCAAGCTTTGGGATTGCGAAAAACGATGGTGGAATACGTCGCTTGTCCTTCCTGTGGACGCACTTTGTTTAATCTAGAGCAAGTGCTGCACAAAGTCCGCGAAGCCACTAAACACTTAACTGGGCTAGACATTGCAGTTATGGGTTGTATTGTCAACGGCCCCGGAGAAATGGCAGATGCCGACTATGGCTATGTTGGCAAAACACCTGGTTATATTTCTTTGTATCGTGGTCGAGAAGAGATTAAAAAAGTCCCAGAAGACAAAGGTGTAGAGGAATTAATTAACCTCATTAAGGCAGATGAGCGCTGGCTAGAACCGTAGAGGGGGATGAGGGGAGGGGGAGATGAGGGGGACAAGGAGAACAGGGAGGATAAGGGGAGAATTATTCAACAAGTCTCTCCCCTGTCTCCCCCCCTCTTCCTTGTCCCCACTATCTCTTATCGATTCCCAATTCCCAATTCCCCATTCCCCAATTCTTAAAAATTTTGTATCTTTTAACCACCAAGATCGCCTGATTGTCAAGTATCTTGTTTAAATTAAGAATACATACTTGGTCTGTAAGTGGTAGCCTGTGTTAGATTGAGCATACTGACTATAAATTTTCCCTCTGACGCAGCTGTCATTATGGTGATTACAAAAAATAGGCTTGTTTTGGGTGCTACGGTAGTGACACTCTCCACGATCGCTGTTACTAGCCTTGGCATTCACTCACGAGGTCAGGCTTTATTTAAAGCAAGTCCCAAAGAACTAGTAGATGAAGTTTGGCAAATTGTCCAGCGCCAATATGTAGACGGTACTTTTAATCAGGTAGATTGGCAGGCTGTTCGTAAGGAATACTTGAGCAAGTCCTACAGTAATCCGCAGGATGCGTATAAGTCCATTCGGGAAATGCTCAAAAAGCTGGATGATCCATACACCCGCTTTATGAACCCAGAGGAATTCAAGAATATGCAAGTGGATACCTCTGGAGAATTGACAGGTATTGGCATCACGATTAGTCAGGATGAAAAAACCAAGCAATTGGTTGTAATTGCGCCAATCGAGGATACACCAGCCTTTAAAGCTGGTGTTTTAGCAAAAGATATCATCCTCAAAATTGACGGCAAAGATACTAAGGGGATGGATACTAATCAGGCAGTATCCTTGATTAGGGGTGAGGCAGGATCGCAAGTCAGCTTGACAATTGGGCGCAATGGTAAGACAAAACAGTTTGACATTACACGGGCGCGAATTGAAATCCATCCAGTTAAGTTTTCTGAAAAGAAAACCCCAGCAGGAAATCTTGGTTACATCCGCTTGAATCAGTTCAGCGCTAATGCTGGTAAAGAAATGCAAACAGCCATCAAAAATTTAGAAAGCAAAAAGGTTGCTGGATATATTCTGGATCTGCGTGGTAATCCAGGCGGCTTACTCTTCTCCAGTGTGGATATTGCCCGGATGTGGATAGATAAAGGTAAGATTGTCTCCACCGTTGAACGCCAAGGAGAGGCAGAAAAAGAAGAGGCAAACGGAAAAGCCTTAACAACTAAACCATTGGTGGTGTTGATAGATAAAGGTTCAGCTAGTGCCAGTGAAATCCTCTCAGGGGCTTTACAGGATAATAAGCGTGCTACTTTGGTCGGGACTCAAACCTTTGGTAAGGGACTAGTGCAATCGGTGCGTCCTCTGGAAGATGGTTCAGGATTGGCGGTGACAATTGCTCATTACTATACCCCCAATGGTACAGATATCAATCACAAAGGCATTTCGCCAGATGTGAAGGTGGATTTGACCAAAAAGCAGATGGAGGATTTGTGGCTTCATGAACGTGACAAACTTGCTACTCTAGCAGACCCTCAATTTGCTAAAGCAGTGGAAGTCATAGGTAAAAAAATTGCTGTTAAGGGCACACCGACAGCAGAAAAATGAAGAGTTAGGAATAAAGTTAGGAGTCAATAGTGAGGAGTTAGGAATAAAAACTATCATTGTCAACTTATAACTTACGCCTGATGTGAATTAGAAAAGCCTTTTATCGCATAAGGGTTTCTAGACTCGCCCAAAATCGTAGTTTTGGGACTACCCACGAAATTACAAGGGTTTCTAGACTTAATTGACATTAGACGTAACTTCTAACTCCTAACTCCTAATTTAAACCGGTTGGCACTTCCCCGCCCTAATCAGTCCAACCCGCCGAGCGATCGCTTCTTCTTGCGAACTAAAAGGCCCCCACTGTTCTATAATTTCTAAATTATTGTCGCCAACTTGGTCGTTGGGGATAATTTCACAGTTTCCAGCAGAACGCTTGACAATATACCAAGTTTGTGAATCGTTCATATTTTAAATAAAAATTTTGTTTTTATAGTAAGAATTTTACGGCATACAGAAAATATATTCGCACTTACTGCTAAATCCTACATTCTGTAGGTGCGATCGCAAAACTCTGTAGCTTTTTTTGCTGACCAATTATATCTTGGATGCTTGAGGATAGTTCCTGTTGCTCACCCTACCCTCAAAAGTTTTTCTTTGTCAATTCGTTACGAACTTACGCAAAGCTTTACTAAGCCTGAATTTAAACTATGGACGATAGATAGGCAATCACTCAGTTCGATTGAGTTTCTCTAAGAGAAGAGCTTCTACCTCACTCTCAGGATTGTCAAGATCGAAAGGATAAGGGTGTTGTGTAGAGAAGTCAGAACGACTCATCAAAACTTGTAATGCAGCCCGAAACGCTTCTTCGTCATTTCTATGTTCTGAAATATATCGTTTTATTTCAGTATTGGTCATCTGGTTGAGGTTTTGCATCATAGAACAAATTTCCAATTCCCATCTTGATCAATTATGACTGAAATCTCATCGTTCAAACCAGCTTGAATATAAAGTGTTTTCAGCTTTTGGTCGTAGCGGAAAACCTGGATAGGCTGATACAGATTAGAAAGTAACTGACAAAGGAATATCGCTGTATCCGATTGTTTCTGTGTTGGCATGAGGTTATGTGGCGGCTGAGATTTTATATATAAATGTGTTACATTCATATAAATATAGTAAACATACAAGCATATATTACGATGCCAGTTATCAGAATACCTAATCCCATTTACAAGAGGCTTCAAGCCCTGGCTGTGCCTTTCGAGGATACACCCATCACTGTTATTGAGAAGTTATTGAATGAGTATGAGGCACGTTACCAGCCTCAGCAAGTTTCTGAAACCGAGAACTATAGAGTTCTTGAACCTGATGCTGCAAGCAATTTACACCATACTAGAGTGCTGCAAGCCGTAATTGGTGGTCAGGAAATTCATCAACCGAACTGGAACAAAATCGTTGATGCAGCGCATGAAATTGCTATTCAACAAGGATTTTCTGTAGAGAATCTGATCAAACTAACTCTATCTCATGTCGTTCAGGGTGAAAAAATTAGCTCTGGTTTTCATTACTTGCCAGAGGTAAACATTTCGATACAAGGTGTAGATTCAAATCTTGCTTGGCGTAACACTTTGCACTTAATGAAGAATTTGAAAATGCCAATCGAAATATACTTCGAGTGGCGCGACAAAGAGGGAGCAGTATATCCCGGTGAGAAAGGTAAGCTCATTTGGAATCCTGAATACAGCGATTCTTCCTTTGCAAAACTTGTAAAGTCGTTGGTTAATACTTCCGCTCTTTTGGCTCAAACATAGCAATCGCCACCGATCTATATTGAATATCAATTCCTGCTGGTGAATAGTAAGCCATTGTGTGTTTGAGAAAGTTAGCATCATCTCGCTGTGAATAATCTTCGCGGAAATGAGCGCCACGACTTTCTTGGCGATTTAGGGCTGATGCTAAAATGGTCTGCCCTACTACCATCAAACTTCGTAATTCTAAGGCTTCTACAAGTTCCGTATTCCAGCAACTACCTTTGTCATCTAAATAAATTTGCGGGTATTTGTGTTGTATTTCTTCTAGTTTCTGCAAACCTTCAGTCATTAATGCCTCAGTGCGGAAAACACCGCAGTACTCAGTCATACAATCCTGAAAAGCTTCACGGACTTGGTTAATACGGTACTGTCCTGGTTGTTCTAGCAAAGCTTGAATTTGTTGCTGGGCTTCTGTTACATACCGTTGCTCATCTATAGAGGGTAACTTACGTTTTTGCACAAATTTGGCGATCGCAGCCCCAGTTCTCTTGCCATAAACGACACATTCCAGCAGAGAATTACTGCCCAAGCGATTCGCCCCATGTACGGAAACACAAGCTGTTTCACCCGCAGCAAAGAAAGCGTCAACTAAACCATCGCCACTACTACGAACTTGCCCATCGATGTTAACTGGTATACCACCCATACAATAGTGAATTGTCGGACGGACTGGCATCGGTTGAGTTACTGCGTCAACACCTACTAAACGATGGGCTTCTTCCCAACAGAAGGGAACGCGACTCATAATTTTTTCTTTGCCTAAATGGCGTAGATCCAGATAGACAAAGGGGCCGCCAGCACTTCCATTGAGATGAATACCACGTCCGGCGCGAATTTCGTAAGCGATCGCTCGTGAGGTAATATCACGAGGAGCTAGTTCCATGCGACTGGGTGCATAATTCGCCATAAAGCGATCGCCTTCACTATTAATTAGATACGCCCCTTCTCCTCGCACTGCTTCTGAAATCAGTACCCCTACTGGATATAAACCAGTGGGATGAAACTGGACAAATTCCATATCTTCCAGGGGTAAACCTGCGATCGCAGTCATTGCCAAACCATCACCTGAAGAAGCGTAATCATTAGAGGTAGTATTATAAACGCGACCATAACCCCCAGTAGCAAACATCACCGCCTTAGCCCGCACCACTTCAATACGTCCATCCAAAAGATGGAACATTACCACACCCTTCGCCTCATTTTCTTCTAAAAGAAGACGCATCACGTACCACTCTTCGTAAACTTGCACCCCATAACGCCGCAAATTGTTAACCAATTCGTGCAAAATTGCGTGACCTGTTTTGTCAGCAGCGTAGCAAGTGCGGTTGTGGGAATGTCCGCCAAAAGCCCTTTGGGCAATGCGTCCATCGGGTAAGCGAGAGAACAAAACGCCGAGATGTTCCAAGTCAATCACCACATCTGGCGCTTCTTGGGCGAGAATCGCCACAGCATCTTGGTCTGCCAAGTAGTCAGAACCCTTGACAGTATCAAAAGCGTGTGCTTCCCAACTATCTTCGGAATCAACATTTTTCAGCGATGCAGCCATACCACCTTGAGCCGCAACCGAGTGAGAACGAATTGGGTGGGTTTTGGCAACCACAGCAATATTTAAACTAGGGTCAGTGCGGGCAATTTCTACAGCAGCGCGACATCCCGCCAATCCACCCCCGACAATAATCACATCGTGTTCCAGCATAATTAGCCCCCTGATTGCAAACCACTGCTGTTCTATTGTAGAGACGTGATTAATCAGCTAGTACAACGGGCGCGTAAATAAAACGCTTATGCTGTATATCTGTTTGACTTTTGACTTTTGACAGTCGCATCTCTACAAAAAAATCCCTGCCTATAGACAGGGACGTTATAAAAAATTTTGAAATTAGGAGTGAAAAGTTAAAAACAAAGAGTTATGGCACAGATAGAGTGACTTATAAGTGACATTTCCCGACGCTCATGCAACGCAATTGAGCGCGGGGCTGCTGCTGCAAAAGCTCATAACTCATAACTCATAACTCATAACTCCTAACTCTTTAGCTAGTTACTTGTACAGGTTGTTGCTGAGACACATTACCTGGTATAGGTTCCATTTTGGTTCCCGGCCCTACAGGACTGACTTCAATATGATTTAACAAGGTAGTGACAAACGCAAACAACAAGAAAGGTAGCGATAGCAGAACGACGAGACCCGCTGTTGCTAAAGCGTACACGGGCCGCTTGGCACCCATCAGCGCCAAAGCTGATGCCAAACTTAAGGTAATTGTAATCAACCAAACAATTATTTGACCGTAGATATCACCGAAAGTCAAGGTACAGACAAACCGATACTTTTGAATATTATTTTCGCTCATCACATTTGCCTCAAGTCTCTCCTAATAGGTTCTACGTTAGAGCTATGTTTGCCTTGTAGGCAATTTCTAAATATTTTTGCAAGCTTTGTAATATCACTTCACAATCTAGCTGCCTTTGGCGGCAAGGCAGCTATAATAAAAAACCTCTTACCTTCATGAGAGAGGTCGCAATTGCGTTGGCGCAGCCCGCCGTAGGCATCGCCTCCTTAACAAACACTATCTTAATTTTAGGCAAAGAGACTATTTGTCATCTGTCAAATTCAGGATATTCAAAATAAATATATAGCAATTCTATTTAATTTGTGAAAATTGCAACCCACAGATTCCCGACTTTGTAAAAGTTGTTGGGGATCTTGTTTCTCACGAATGATTCAAGATTGCTATAGTGTTTAATTTTTTACTAGTAAATATTAACTAGAGATGTCAAGTAAAGTCAGGATGCAAAAACCGATTTTTTGATGTTAAATTTTGAGTATTGCCCGAACTTGTTGACTAAATCAACAAAAACCTTTATTTTTCGTGGCAACATTGTTTTAGGAGTGAATGTGAATACTATTTTTCTTCGTAAAGGTGTTTTTTGGTTGCCAAGTTTAGCTGCTCTTGCATTCCTGAGTAGCGGTTTATCTGCAAGCGCCCAGACAGTAGACAAGGTGAGCAGTCAGCCATTAACTGAACCTTTCGTGACCGTAGCGTCTCCCAACGAGTTTAATCTAGAATTAGACACTGAAAGCCAAAATCTCTCTACAGAAACAACTAAGACTTTTACAGTCACAAATTTAACTAAGGTAGAGCAGTTGCCCAACACTGCAATGCAGGAAAACGCTAGTGTAACATCCACACCCGTTCCAGGCACAGTGGCGACTTCATCTGCAACGCTTACCTCTGAATTTGTACAACCGACTTCTCAAACTACTTCTCAACCATCTGCTACCAAGGTGGCGCAATCGGATATTGATTTAGGTAGAACTACAAGTGGTGGTAGTAGTTATCTTGGCATCGCTGCTAACATTGGTTTGAGTGGTGGTGACACGTCTTTGGGTGACGGTAACTTTGCAGTAGTTAGCAAAATCAGACTGACAAATTCTGTATCAGTGCGACCCTCAGCCGTATTTGGGGACAACACCACAGTTCTACTTCCGATCACCTACGATTTTACCTTCAAATCAGCAGATGCTTTTACTGAACCATTAGCGATCGCACCTTACGTCGGAGTAGGTGCAGCTTATAAAACTGGTGATGATTCGCAATTTGCCTTTTTAGCATCTGCTGGCATTGATGTGCCTCTAACTTCTCAATTTACGGCAACAGCTGCTATAAATGCCGGATTTTTCGATGAAACTGATGTAGGCTTGTTGTTAGGAGTTGGTTACAATTTCAGTGGGCTTTAAAAGTTAGGAGTTATGAGTTAGAAGTTAAGAGTTCGTAATGTTTCACTTATAACTTACGCCTGATGTGAATTAGAAAAGCCTCTTATCGCATAAGGGTTTCTAGACTCGCCCAAAATCGTAGTTTTGGGACTACCCACGAAATTACAAGGGTTTCTAGACTTAATTTACATTAGACGTAACTTATAACTCTTCACTCCTAACTCCTAATTCTTAACTCTTAACTCCTAACTTTTTACTTCGGGGTAACTTTGTCAATCACTTTGATTGTGCCATCGTCTCCTACTGTCCAAACATCGTATACACCGACGACATCGCCGTTAGCATCAACATCTACGTTGCCGCTGGCTCCTTGGTAGTTAATCTTTTTACCATCTTTAAGTAACTTCAGCCCCTCGCAGACATCAGTAACTTCTGTGCCAGGCCCGTCAGCAACTTCTCGAATTTTGCTGGCTATGCCAACCCCTGTATTTTCTTTAGCAGCTTGCGCCGCCAATGTCAATAAAGCAGCTGCATCCCAAGCTTGAGGAGCGTATTCCCCTGGCGCACCACCCTTTTTATCCTTCCACAGCTTGTTGAAAGCTTCTAATGCTTTACCATCGGAACCCGGTACTGTACCGATCGCTCCTGTTAAAATATATTTACCATCACTGCCTTTGCCAACTTGTTCGGGGAAAGTAGGTGATTTTACCCCATCTGTCAACAGAATCTGTACTCCCTTCGCCACACCTTGCTGATAGGCGGCTTTCAGGAACAGACTACCAGTTTCCGCATAGAGTACAGCCAGGACTGCATCTGGCTTACCAGCAAAAGCAGCAGTTGCTTCTGTATCAAATGTTTGGGCTTTTGGATCGTAGCGGACAGGCTTATCTTTATTAACTATAGTTCCACCCAATTTTTCAAAAGTTTGCACGAATGCTTTTTCAAACCCTACGCCATAGTCATTATTAATCACGACTGTGGAAACTAGCTTGAAACCTTTTTTTCTGGCAAGTTGGGCTAAAGCTAGTGCTTGGTATGTATCGGGGGGAGCTGTACGTGCCCAAAAGCCTTTATAGTCGCCTTTTTGAGCCTTTTCGGTAAATACGGGACTGGTACTACCAGGAGAAACCAGCATTACTTTATTCGGCGTGGCAATGGAGACTGCTGCACTAGAAACGCTACTGGCAAAGGAACCAACTACACCTGCTACTTTATCTAAAGTTGCTAGTTTGGTCATACCGGCAGCTCCAGCTTTCGGGTCGGTTTGGTCGTCTACTTGTACCAAGGTAACAGGTTCGCCATTTACCCCACCGCAAGCGTTGACCGTATCCACCAGTAAAGGGACGGAACCTAACATCTGCTGTCCTATAGAAGCCAAGTCGCCTGTTGTTGGTAGCAGGGAACCAATTTTTAGCCCTTTAGCACTGCTTGTTGTAGTAGAGTTTGCCGCTGGGGTAGCAGTACTTCCGTTGTTAGCAGTACCGTTGGGGGTACTGCTATCACCACAAGCCCCAACTAAAAACCCAGTTGCTAGGATAGTTATACTGAAGGCTAAGGCGGTACTAATTTTTTTCATAAATTACTCTTACTCCTCAAAATACTTAGGAGCTTAAAAATAAAATCCAAACTAGATTTGTAACTTAGCTGAATCTTATCAAGACTCCAAAAGATAAATCATATCATCCATCTTTGGGAGTAGGAGTATTTACCCGGCATTAATATTTAATTTTGCACACAGAATTACCTCCGTGTATCAAATACCTGGAAACGGAGAGGGAGGGATTCGAACCCTCGGTACGGAGTTGCCTGCCGTACAACAGATTAGCAATCTGCCGCTTTCGACCACTCAGCCACCTCTCCTGACTCACGAATAATAATGATAGCAGGTTTGTGGGTAAGAGTCAATAGTTATTTGTCATTTGTCATTTGTCATTGGTCATTTGTCATTGGTCACTGGTTATTTATAAAGTACTGAGGACTAAGGACTAGGGACAAATGACTAATTATTTAAAGAACTTGCGATCGCATCCAAGCTATGGGCAAGGTGCGTAACTTTTTCCACTGGGGAACGAAAGCCCGCTGACTGAATACATCGTAATCGTTGCGTTCAATCGCCTCCAAAATTTGACCGTACAGCATTGATGCTGCCCACACAGGCCAACGGGCATCGGATGCTAGATAAGTAATTCCCCGGTCGGATGTAGTGTAAAATTGGCGGGCCCTAGCAATTTGAAAGCGCATCAATGCCCGCCAACGCTCATCTACCACGCCTTTGAAGAAGTCTTGCTCGGTATAGTTGAATTTTGCCAAGTCTTCAAGGGGAATGTAGATCCGTCCCCGTTTGGCATCTTCTCCCACATCCCGCAAGATGTTGGTGAGTTGATTGGCAATTCCCAGAGCGATCGCTTCTTCTGTGGGAACATAAGGTTGGATGTCTTGCTGCCACGGTGCTGCATATATGGTGCTATCCACACCCATAACTGATGTTGACATTAAGCCAACAGTGCCTGCAACACGGTAACAGTAAAGGTATAACTCCTCAAAGGTTTCATAACGACTGCGATATAAGTCCATGCGCTGACCGGCAATCATATCCCGAAATGGCTGAATGTCCATCGGAAAGCGCTGGAGAGTATCAACTAAAGCTACATCGTAATTTTCTAATGGGTGTCCCGCAAAAATCGATTCCAGCTGCTGTTCCCATAGGTCTAGGGTTTCTGGCGTGGTAATAGCAGATGCGGGGCCATCCACCAATTCATCTGTACGGCGACACCAAGCGTAAATTGACCAAATAGATTGACGTTTTACCGGACTCATCAGCAAAGTACCCAGGTAAAAAGTCTTGGCATACTTTGCTGTGAGATGCCGACAAAGTTTGTAGGACTCGTCTACAGAGACCAGCGTTTTCATGCGCGGCGGGGAATCAGGCAGTTGCAGCATTCGTTGCGGGCGGTCGGGTGAGCGTTTGCAGGTTTGAGGAATTTGCTACCGGGAGAGCCTCAGAAATCGCCTGCGCTGTTAGCTTACCAGAAAGTACGGCACCTTCCATACTGCCTAAGTAGCGTTGCATAGTATAACTTCCGGCGAGATAGAAGTTGGCAATGGGCGTAACTTGTGCGGGACGGTACTGTTGACGACCAGGGGTCGCTTTGTAAACTGAACGCGGCGTTTTCACCACATGAGATTTCAGCAATGTTGCTGGATTGTCTCCCCCAAAGTGGTCGGGGAAAAGTTTTTCCAATTCAGCAAGCGTTGCAGCCACAATCTCCTCATCGGATTTGGCAATCCAATCTTTTGCCGGAGCTAGAACTAATTCCAGCATTGAGCGATTGGGGTTGGCGTATTCACGGCAGGTATTGCTCATATCAGCATAAACGCTTAGGAGGGGCGATCGCGAAAAAAGTAGGTGATCAATTTCTGTAAGTTTCCGGTCAAACCACAGATGCAGGTTAATCACTGGTACTCCTTCTAAACCTTCTAGCTTTTGAAAAAACTCCATCAGTTTCCAAGGTTTAGGTAACATGACTTTCAAAGGGTCAACTGAAATGGCAGATACATAGGCATCAGCCGTCACAACTTCATCTTCTGCGCCATTTAACCCTCGAATCAAGTATCCCTTCACCGTGCCATCGGCGTTGAGCAAAATTTCTTTCAAGGGGGCATTTAACTGCACTTCTCCACCGCGTTCTGTGATGTAATCTCCGATTGGCCTGCATAGCCGTTCTGTGGGAGAACCATCCAAAAATGCAATCTTGGAGCCATATCGTTCTTGCAAAAAGCGATTCAGTGCAGTTAAGAGAATCGTTGCCGAAACTTCATCAGGATTGATAAAGGTGAGGGCTTTACATGCGGCGATAAAAACGTCACTAGTTACCCGCTCGTCTACACCTTGCCTTTTCAACCACTCTAAGAAGCTGTATTTGTCCATGTCTTCAACATACTTTTGACCCCGAATCACTGCCGGAAGTAGGCCAATTGCAAATCGAATCTTCTGCTCCCAAGTCAACATGTCTTTGTTGCGAAGAATCGACGCAATTACGTTGAAAGGAGATGGAATATCTGGAACATCAAAACGTGATAGTGTCCCAGGCTTGTCTGGTTGATTGAAAATCAGCGTATGCTCTTTCCACTGGAGTCTGTCTTCAATGCCCAACTCCTTGAGCAATTGCAGCATATTCGGATATGCCCCAAAGAAGGCGTGTAACCCGGTTTCGTACCAGTCGCCGTCAGAGTCTTTCCACGCCGCAACCAGACCACCCAGTACGTCCCGGCTTTCCAAGACAATGGGAGTATGACCTGCGTCCGTGAGATATTTCGCGCAGGAAAGTCCTGCTAGACCAGCACCCGCGATCGCTACTCGCATTTAACCCTAATGCCCTTCAATATTTCTTAATGGTTTTATCGTTCTCATTATACGTTGCAATCCGTAACATTTGGCAGTTATTGTGCGATCGCTTCCCCAAAAAACTTTTGCTAAAGGGAATTTTACCTACGCGCACCTACCCAAACAAATTGCCAATAATGGTATTGGCAATAGCTTTGCGGCGCACACTTTATCTATATTTACATGCAAGTGATTTCGGGAAACAAAAGTATTTCCTTTGACTGAAAATAGCTAATTTTAAAAGTTATCTGAAAGTAGTTGATTTCTTTGCTAATTTGTGTATTGGATCTGAAAAAATATCTGGGGTATTGCTTAAAGACTACTTGGAAAACTTTCCACTTCTTATAAGGTGTAGGATAAAGGTCTATGTCCTCTAGGTTGAATAACCAGTTATTTCCCGCACAACTTATAGGTAAAAGATTATGGGTGTATCGCAAGAGTTAAAACGCTTTGGACATCACCTGATTCTAGGTATTTCCAGCACTACATTAAGCGATGACGATAAACGCGCACTCAATGAATTAAGTCCAATTGGGGTGATATTTTTTGCTAAGAACTTTTTGGATGGCACTCCATATCAGGTTTGGCTAGAAAGCTTCAAAGATTTAAACAGGCAGATACGAGAATACACTGAGCGTGATTCCATGTTCATCACTCTCGATCATGAAGGAGGTCGTGTAATTCGTACACCACCGCCAATTACCCGCTTTCCTCATGCCTTATTGCTGCGATCGCATGCTTATGAAGTAGCAAAAGCCACAGCGGTAGAACTAAAATCATTGGGAATTAATTTATCTTGGGCACCAGTAGCCGATATTTTTTCCCATCCTGACAACCCCGTGATTGGGCCTCGTGCCTTTGGTAACACTCCCGAAACTGCTACTCAAGGTGCGCGTGACTATTACCTTGGACTTCGAGATTCAGGAATTTTAGGATGCGCCAAACACTTTCCCGGACATGGAGACACCAGCAAGGACTCTCACATCGAGCTACCAATACTGAATTTAACTCTAGAAGACCTACGACTTCGAGAACTTATACCTTTCAGAGCTTTAATCGAAGTCCAGATTCCTTTGATTATGACTGTCCATATCTTATTTCCCAAGATAGATCCTGATGTGCCAGGAACGCTTTCCCAGGCTATCCTCAAAACCATACTTAGAGAGGAACTTGGCTTTGAGGGAGTGATTGTATCTGATGATTTGGATATGAAAGCTATCTCAGATATGTTTATGAAAGCTGGTACTGTGGCGCGGTCATTTAATGCAGGCTGCGATCTGTTTATTGTGTCGCGTAATATTAATTCATCATCTATTCAAAGAACTTATCAGATTGCTGAAGATTTTGCTGATTCTCTGAATAACGGTAGCTTGGATGAAACAGTGGTAGAAGCCGCTAGAGAAAGAATTGAGAAACTACTGGCAGTAACACTGCAACATCCCATACATACTTTGGATAAAGATGTATTATTGCAACATGCTCAACTAGCGATCGCGAGTTGCTATTCATAACCCAACGTGCATTCAAGTTGCATATTAGCGTTGCCAAAAGGCTAACTAAGATTGCATTTCTTAATGCGTGAATTTTGAATCCGTGAATTGTTTAGTGGGTGGTATAGGGGTCGAACCTATTTCTGCGGGTTAATGGGACTTAAACAAAACTAGAAATGAAAAAAGGGTATAATGTTGAACTAGCACAGCTTTCACGTTGAAAAAGTTTTTGGCGTACTGTACGCGGGCGCGCAGGCGCGTTGACTCAAACAGCGAATCAAAACTCATTAGCTTTGAAGTCTCTAAAAATCCGAAAAAGGGAAATTCAAGTTTGTAGATAAAGCAATATAGCGGTTATCAGTCTTCTGAAGTACGGTAGCAGCAGTGAGTAAACCAACCGAGTAAATTTTCTATCGTCACTTCTGCGAATGCCGCATCTAATGCCTGGAGTAAATCAGGGTACGACCAGTTATCAGTAGAATTGCTCTCTCCTAGTGTACTACACTAGACTGATAACTGCTATATACAAACTTAAAGGAACCAATATGAAAGGCTTAGACCGCAAGAGTCCGAAATCTGTTTGGGGGGTTTTGGCTACAGCTTGTGGAGCCGTTTCCATGTTAACAGCCACACTAGGAATACCGGCCTCGGCACTTGCTGCTACTCTAAACTATAGAGATGAAGCTGGACGTTCCCTTAATAATGACGGGAATATCTTAACAACAATCGTCAACAATGGTCCATCTTCCAATCGTGTAGATGTTGTTTTTTTGGGTGATGGCTACACTTCAGCGGACTTAGCAGCGGGAATCTACGACAATCAGATTAATAACTATCTTAACTACAAGTTTTCTAACTCGTTGAATTCCGACCCATTTTTTCGATACCGCAACTATTTCAATATACACAAGATCAACGTAGTGTCTAACGAATCAGGGGCTGATGTTCCGCCACTGGGCATTTTTCGTGACACAGCGCTTGATGGCACCTACTATTTTGATGGAGTGACTGAGCGGTTGCTTTATGTCAATACAAGCAAGTCCGACAGCGTGCGTGACCTGGCTCTTACTGGAGCGGAGTTCACTGCCGAGATGCAGTATGTGACGATCAATGACACTAAGTACGGAGGCGGAGGTGGAGATTACGCTGTTTACGCAGGGAGTAATGCTTCATCATTAGAAGTTGCCCTGCACGAAGTTGCTCACTCCTTTAGCAATTTGGCTGACGAATACGGCGGCTTTACCAATCCCTACACTGGAGCGGAACCGAGCGAAGTCAATGTTACTAATGACGCTACAGGTGACAAGTGGTCGCGTTGGAATGGATATAACCAACCGGGAATTGGGGTTATTGGTGCTTATGACGGTGGGCGCTATTACGATAGAGGAATTTACCGTCCGTCGAACAATTCTAAGATGCGTTCCTTGAACCAACCGTTCGATGTGGTTGGACGTGAGAAAATTATTCTTGATATCTATGATTTGGTTAATCCCTTGGATTCTTGGCTTGACAACAGCACGCCATTAATCAATCCTGATCAACTTTTTGTGAATGTCATCGACGACAGTGTTATTAACTTAGAGTGGTTTGTCGATGGTACTCTCATTCCGCTAGTTAGTGGAGAAACGTTTAACTTGAGCGATTTTGGTTACGGAGCTGGCGATTACGTCGTCTCTACTCGTGCCTTTGATCCGACCGGGTTTGATCCTGTTGATGGCTGGGTGCGGACGAATCAGAGTAACTTGGAACAGTTTGTCTCCTGGAATGTGACAATTACTTCTGTGCCTGAACCTTCTACTACTCTGGCATCTATAAGTCTTGGGTTAATTTGGTTAGCAAGTTCTCGGAGGAAGCTATGCTAGTTCAACATTATACTCTTTTTTCATTTCTAGTTTTGTTTAAGTCCCATTAAGAGCTATCTGCACAGCCGGTATGCCAACCACCCTAGTTGATTTAAGAAATGAGTTGGTGCGATCGTATTACATCGCAAATCTTGTAACACCAAACTTAGATATCAATCCACCAGGGAGGTACTGCCCCTCCTATTTCTGTGTTATCAGCACAGCGCCTCGCTTTTCGGCTTCAGGTGGATAAGTGGAAGATGGAGGAATCGTAGCAAGATCCCGTAGGGTACCCCTACAGTTGCCCATACCCTGGTTTTCAAGACCAGTTGCTGTCCATTCAGCAGCATCTTCCATTAACAATTCGTAATTTGTTATTACGTATAGATGAGGATTTAGACCCCAACCATAACTTTCAACGACCCGTAGAGATCGTGGACTCTAACCAGATTTTTAATTACGAATTACGAATTAGTAATTATGTTGAGGGGTGTCTGACGGGACTTGAACCCGCTATGACTGGTTCCACAAACCAGCGCCTCAACCACTTTGGCTTCAGACACCATCAGTGGAATCAATGGGACTTGAACCCATGACCTCCTGCTTGCAAGGCAGGCGCTCTAGCCAACTGAGCTATGACCCCATCAAACAAGTCAAAAGTCAAAAGAAAGAATTTAATTATTTTTCTTTTTTTTACTTTTTACTTTGCTCTTTTTACTTGTTTAGGCGGGAGTGGTAGGACTTGAACCCACAACTTTCGAGGTAGAAACTCGAAGCTCTATTCCATTGAGCTACACTCCCAATATTTGGTGGTTCTGGCAGGAATTGAACCCGCAACATTCTTCTTGTAAGGAAGACACTCTACCAATTGAGCTACAGGACTACGCAAGCGAGTGGAGGGACTTATTCGCGCAGCGTTCTCGAAGAGTACCCACGCACTGAGTATGGCGCACTCAGATGCTACCGATTACATCACACCCGCAAGTTTCAGAGCGGACGGCGAGATTTGAACTCGCACGAAGACGGTGGAAACGTCCCATGCTACCGTTACATCACACCCGCATCAAGCTGGTAACAGGAATTGAACCTGCAACCTACTGATTACAAGTCAGTTGCTCTGCCAATTGAGCTACACCAGCACTAATTTTGGTGACGGGGGCAGGGGTCGAACCTGCTGATGCTCAAGTTATGCAGACCAATGAGCCACCGTTGCTCTATCCCCGCATATTCACCAATACCCCTGACTGGACTCGAACCAGCAAACACAAGGTCTAAACTTGCGACGGTTTCCAATTGCGTCACAGGGGTATATCGGGATGGCAGGATTCGAACCTGCGACTCCATGCTCCCAAAGCATGGCTTCTGGCCACTGAATTACATCCCGTTGGTACTCCTGGTGGGAGTCGAACCCACAAACAAACAGATTTTAAGTCTGCTACCTCTTCCAATTGGGCTACAGGAGCAAGTTTTGGTACTCTTGGTGGGAATTGAACCCACAACATCCGTTTTTGAGACGGCAGCCTCTTCCAATTGGGCTACAAGAGCAAAGTTTGGCAGCCCCACCAGGACTCGAACCTGGAATCTTCGCCTTCAAAGGGCGTTATGTTGCCAATTACACCACAGGGCTTTATTGCCAGGGCAGGGTTTGAACCTGCAACCTCATCGTTCAGAGCAATGCGACTTACCAATTCGTCCACCCGGCATTAAACAATTCGTAGTTCGTAATTACGAATTATGATTGGCTGCCTCAGTAGGACTCGAACCTACAACCGCGCGGTTAACAGCCGCTTGCTCTACCATTGAGCTATGAGGCAACGAAGCCCCCCAAGTCGGAATCGAACCGACGACCTCCTGTTTTTCAAACAGGCGCTAACTACCAACTGAGCTACCGGGGGATAAAAGAAGAGATTATGTCACGAGAGCGGAGGGATTTGAACCCTCAAATCTTCAGTTTCGTAGACTGAGATGTTATCCAGTTACACCACACTCTCAAGGCAAAGAGAACAGGATTTGAACCTGCGACGGGTATTAACTACCCGCTTCCTCTTAGCAGGAGGACGCTTTGGGCCACTCAGCCATCTCTCCACAGTGGGTCGAGCAGGATTTGTAGCTTGCTTCCCGAAGGGTACCTGCGTGCAAAAAAGAACAGTTTTACAGACTGTCGCCTTCAGCCAGACTCGGCCACCGACCCATAATCATTCCCTCGACGAGAATTGAACTCGCATCTGTGCTTTGAAAGAGCACTGACTTAACCATTCGTCCACGAGGGCATAATTTACCGAATTTTAGATTTTAGATTAAATTTATTAATCTAAAATTGTCTGACACAGGGACTAGGATTTGAACCTAGAACATCGGATTTGGAGTCACGAGGTGTTACCGTTACACCATCCCTGCATTTGATGGCAGTGGCGGGATTTGCACCCGCATATACCAGGGTATGAACCTGGGGCTTCGCTAATTAAGCTACACTGCGATCGCACCAGAGGCTGAGGTGAGATTTGAACTCACGATATCGGTTTTGCAGACCGACGCCTTCGACCACTTGGCTACTCAGCCATTTGGGAGCCTCGACGGAAGTTGCACCTACTTGAGAGGTGCAGCGACTTATCTAGTCGTCACAAGGCTACACGGGAGCAACGAGAATCGAACTCGTAACCTATCGCTCGACAGGCGATCGCTCTAGCCACTTGAGCTATACCCCCATGTTTGATATCTGTGCCTAATATTTAGGTTTTTAGGCACAGATTTTATTGGTGAACTTGCCCATTTCTTATTTAGTTTTCAAGGTTCAGAAAATTTACTTTTTACTGTTAGAAACTGTTAGGAAAACAACCGAAACTCTAGGTAGCAAGCCTGTTGTGTATTACGGATGTATTCAGTGGTTTTGATCAGTGCAAATTTAGAACTTTTTTCGTTTATTGCCTCTACTGCCGATGGTTTGCAAGTAGGAGCAGCTTTGTTGACTGGGGACTCTGGTTTATCCCAGCGCCTCTGTTTTAGTTGTATGTAGAACATAACTTTGACTTTTGAGAGGCTTTGTCTTTCGCCTCACTACAATATACTACAAAATACTACAAGAGGTGTCAAGGGGTTTCAGAAAAATTTTTTGATATTGTCTAGAAAAGCTTCTGCACTTATATTTGAGCTTGCTAAACCCTTTGAAAAGTCAAACTACAGCTTATGATTGGGTGAATCTTTAAAAGTCTGACGTGACAAACAACTTTCTCAAGCGACAACAGATAATTAGTTTTGTCGCGATCGCCTCTAGTATTACAGCTTGTAGTATTACTCCAGGTATCTCCCCACAATCGGGGTTGAACCAGCCACTAAGCAAGATTCATACTGCACTTCAAGATCCAGCAAAGGGCCAAATTAATGCCCAGCTACCACCATCAGTCAAAGTAGAAAACCCTACCTTTACAGTCCCAGATAAATTTCAGGGAAAAACTGTTTATCAGGTGCAACCCAGCAACAATGAAAAGGTTATTGCTCTCAGCATTGATGATGGCCCCTGGCCAAAGACAACCCTAGAAATGCTGGATATCTTGAAGCAAAATGATGTTAAAGCCACATTCTTTTGGGTAGGACAAGCTTTACAAGCAAATCCAGACTTAGCCAAGCGTGAAGTAGCCGAGGGACACGCCATTGGCAACCATACTTGGCATCATTGGTATCGGCGAATGGATGAAGCCACAGCCAAAAGTGAAATCGATCGCACAGCCGATCTGATATACAAAACTACAGGAGTTAAAACTACTCTGTTTCGTCCTCCTGGAGGCTTTTTAAACAACGGACTAGCCGCTTACGCCAAAAGCCAGAAAGATGCTGTCATTATGTGGTCGCTAACTTCCGCTGATACCGATCCTCACGCCAAACCACAGGCATTTGTAAATAATGTCCTCAAAGGCGCGAAACCTGGTTTTATTGTTTTAATGCATGATGGTGGTGGCGATCGCCACAGAACTGTAGAAGCTTTGCCACAAATCATCAGCGGACTCAAACAGCAAGGCTACCGATTTGTGACAATTCCTGAACTGTTAAAAATGGCGCAATAAAGGGTGAGAAATATTACTCCCTGAATTTTAGATTTTAAATTTGGGATTTTGGATTGAATAGTCCAAAATCCCAAAAGGTCTGTTCTGGCAGTGTCTCCAAGAGTTGCCCCCGAATTTCAACGCCAGAACAAATCTAAAATCCAAAATTAAGTCACCTTACTATTTCGTTTATTCGCTCATCACAGAAGCATTGCTCTCTTGAGCTTCTTGCCAAAGTTTGTGCAAAAAGAACTCAGCGCGATCGCTCATAGTGGTGACAAACACACCGACAGCATCCTTAGAACTAACTGATAGCCAAGAACCCCGTAGGGTGACTTCCATATATTCGGCATCGCATGCACAGAGGGCAATAATTTCTCTGTCATCTCTTTTTACCTCAGCCCTCAATACTTCTACTCCTGGCAAATCAACAGGAAGCAAAAAGGAAGCGGTAGTGGGTTCAATGCACAAACCTTGCCCAACTCGCAGGGCGAAAATCACTCGTTGCGCTACCCATTCTTCTAGTGACAGAGTGACACATTCCAAATCAAAACTGCTTTCAGTGTAAGTTAATTTCAGCATTCCTTATGCTCTCCTGTTATTCCAGGTTTGCTTGCATATCTATCCAAAACTGTTCAGCAAAAGAAATCGCAGGGTGGATTGGCGCTTTTGGTTTGGTACACAGCTGCATACCAACTTCAAACAGAGTGCGATCGCCTTTACGGGAGTTACATCTTTCACAAGCTGCGACTACGTTATCCCAAGTGTGAGCACCGCCTTTAGAACGCGGCATCACATGATCTAGCGTTAGATGTTTGCTGCTGCCGCAATATTGGCAACTGTGATGGTCTCGTCGCAATACTTCCCGCCGATTCACTGGCGGAACTTTCCACATCCGCTCATTAGAAGTGATTGTCAAGCGAATATGTTTTGGCACATCAATTACCAAACTGGGTGAGTGAACTTGCCATCCGCCTTCTGTGGTAAAACCCAGCGGTTGCGCCTTGTTGGTTACTAACAGCACAATCGCCCGCTTGATATTGACCCGACATAGTGGCAAGTAATTTTGAGAAAACACCACCACAGATTGCTCTAACACTTGCATTGCGTTCGCGCCGCGCATGGAAGATATCGTCACAGCTTAACTCCTTATAAAAAAACCCCCGCTTCAAGTTTTCGGTGAAGCGGGGGTTAGAATTGACCGGAAAATTTTCTGGTCTCATATCGGTACAGGATTCCTTTGCCTGTACCCCCCGCTTTTTTGATTTAGTTGTGGTTTTGCAATTAGTGCACTAAAGCCTACATACTTATAATCATCATTACCCTCTGTGATTTGCCCATGATTTCGGCTACCATCGCCCATAAATAAATACTCCACTTCCATAGCAGCTGATTCCCAATTGGTTCGGCAATTGGTAGCGGACAAAATGGAAGTAGAGATGGGGTAAATGGATTTCACAGAAAATTTCACCTATTGAACATTCCTTTAAACATACTACACTTGTATTACTATCCTGTCTATACCTTTAAGGAGAAAAACTGATGCATACGATCGCTCGCACCCCAACCACTGATATGGAAGTTACCAGCATTCGCCTAGAGCGGGAACTCAAAGATAAGCTCAAAGAAATAGCTGGGAATCAGGGATATCAAGCTCTGATCCGAGATATCCTTTGGAATTATGTTCAGCAAAAATCAGGTGAGTGGAAGCCTCGATTTTCGCGATCCGATATTCGAGCTAGCATAGCTGCCACAGCTCAGCAAGAAGAACGCTGTGTACTTACAGGTCAACTAATTCAACCCCAAGAACCGATGTTGTTAGGACTAACGAGGAATGGCGATATGGTTCCTCTGAGTGTCGAGAGTTTGGCTGGATAAACTTCGTCCATTTTGAAACCTGAAGTAGGGCGGGTCGAAAAGCCCGCCACTACCAGCAGGGAGTAAAAGATACTCTTACTACTTTAAAAAATGGCGTTGCAGAACAGGGGGATGAATTTAGGCAAGCAGGGGGTGCAGGGGAAGCATGGGGAGAAATTTTATAACTTGCTAAATCATCCCTTAATTCAGCAACGCCTAAAAAATATAGTTCTCAAAATAGATGTGGTTTAGTTTTATATTCAGACGAATGCAGCCCAGTTATTTTTACTAATAACTGGGCTGCATTCAAAATTCGGCAAGAACTACCGCGACATCTGGTCAGCAAGAATTTAAGCTCTACTCCAAATCTCTATCACAAGTTGGAAACAAGACGCTTACGAACTCGCTACCATCGTTACACTATCAGTGTAGGTTTGAACACGAGTGTATCTCGTTGGCGCAGTCTCTCGTAGAGGAGAGAAGCCTACACTGCAAGAGCAACCTCCTCGCGCCTCCTTTACTTTTATTGATATTTTACTGAGAGTTACGGAGATCAAAGAGTAGCTTGTTAAACCTACTAGTTTTTTCAAAAATTGTAATAAAGCTTTATAAAGTAAGTTAGGTGATTTTACGTGATAAAGAAGGCAGTTTTCCTGTAATTCCAGAGAAATTACGGTTTATGTATACTTACAGACAGGATAAAGTTAGTGAATTATTTCAAGATAGAGCAGTTAAAAATAAGCTAACTTAAGCATCTATAGGATATCTTAAGTATTTTATTACTTATGTACTAATGTAGCAATTTGCTTGATGTAGTGGAAATTTGGCCATCTGAGATAGAAAAGGGCTATAACAGGTGAGAGAAAGTATTCACACAAAATTTGTTAATTATCAAGGTGTAGCAACACAACTAACGGTGAAGAATATGCCAAAAAGTTGGGTGCAAGAACAAAGGGGTTATTATCCGAGGGCGTGCCAGAAATGAAAAAGCCTTTATCATCGCCGCCACATTACGTAGATGACATAGATCGACTACAACCTTACCAAGTCAAGCTGATGCAGCATCAGGAAGAACCTGCCCGCGAGTTGGTACAAAAGATTAACCAAATCATTGCTAGTAGTTCGGCTACAGCTTTGATGCTGCAAGAGATTGCCCAATTGCTAGGAGTTGCTTTTCAAGTAGATTGCTGCTGCTTGGTTTCAGTGGCGGATGAAACATCAGACGAAGCAACTACTACTAATTGGTGTGCTGATGAGTATCTAGGGTTGCCACACCCAGAAGAAATGTTTTCGATGGAACAGTTGCTTATGCACTCGCCAGTGCTGCAATGTGCTGCCCAACCATTGACTATTGAAGACATTTCCATCATTCAAAATAGTCTGGTAGTTGGGTGTCAATATTTACCACTACCGATAAAGGCGGTTTTGGCAATTCCCACTCGGTTTGGTGGCAATAATAATGGAGTGATTAATCTGATTAAATTCCAGCCTTATGAATGGAGTGAATCAGAAAAACAATTGCTTAAAGAAGTAGAGTCGGCTTGCGCGATCGCTTTTTCTGGAGTGGCACAAGCTCAACAAATTACTCATCAAGAGCAATCCCTGCAAAAGAGCAAGCAGCATCAAAGCTTGATCAAGCAATTAACTATATTGAGTCGTAGCAACTTGGAGCTCAATCAAATGCTCCAGTTAGTCATCACCTCGAGTGCCGAATCTCTACAGGCAGATCGGGGTTTGCTCATATTACTGAAATATACAGATCCACTATTTAAGACTCAAGCTAAAAAACAAATCCCGAAAGCGAAAGCTACCGTGATTGCTCAATGGGCTAGAGAAACCCAAAATTCCGGCACTAGTCAACTAGATACCTTAGCTGAGTCTTTCTTGATTTCCGACTGTGGTTTATGCCAGCGTGCCTTCATGGATTCTGGGAAACCAGTAATCTTCGATGACTATACAGCTCAAAACGATACCTTGACAGCTGCCCTATTATTTGCAATAGAGAAATTGCCTGCGGTACTTTTAGTGCCATTGGAAAGTCAAGGTAAAATTTTAGGATTCTTGGTGCTACAGCAATCTGTGATTCGCAGTTGGCAACCAGCAGAATTAAATCTTGTGGAAATGGTTTGTGCTCAAGTAAGTAACGCCATAATTCAGTCACAGACATTGCGCCAAGTGCAAACTTTGGTAGATGAACGGACGGCGAAACTCCAGAGTAGTCTGGAACTCCAGGCAAAATTGCATGAAAGAACACGGCAATATGTCGAGCAGCTGCGAAAACTTAACGAACTCAAAGATGAATTTTTGAGTAACATGAGCGATCGCCTACGCTACCCCTTGACAAATATGCTGATGTCAATAAAAAACTTGCGTTTGCCAGGAATAGCACCAGAGCGTCAGTCTAGATATCTAGATATTCTTGAGCAGGAATGTTCAAAGGAAATCAACTTGATTAATGACTTGTTGACCCTCCAAAAGCTAGAGTCACCTCACGAAGCCCCGCAACTAGAATCTATAGATTTAAATACTAGAATTCAGGATATAGCAGCATCTTTTGAGAAAAAACTTGGCGAAAAGGGATTAAAAATTTCTGTAGATTTGCCGGAGGAATCGCTCAAACTGCAAACTGAACTGGAGAGCTTTGACCGCATCCTGCAAGAATTATTAACGAATGCCTGTAAATACTCAGAGTCTGATACAATAGTTCGCCTTGAAACGGCTCACCGAGTCGATCAACAAATCGATCAAGTTATCATGAAGGTGACGAATATAGGACGTGCCATCTCTGAAGAAGAAGCGACCTACATCTTTGATAAGTTCCGTCGTGGAAAAGGGCGTTGGACTCCAGGGACTGGCTTGGGACTTGCTTTAGTCAAGTCTTTAGTGCAGCATCTGAATGGAGCGATCGCTGTTGAAAGTCTGCCAATTTCGGATTCTGAACAGAGCGAAATTTGCTTCACCTTGACTTTGCCCCAATTTTCTGACGAAAGCAAACCATAATTCTGAAAGTGACTAAAAAACAGAACACCACAGAGAACCCTGATTTGCAGTCTTTTGCTGATGACACCAACCTGGAAGGGGATTTGCCTGCTAAGGTAGATGTTCAAATTGAGAAAATAGCAGAGCGACAGCGGCAAATCAGTGCTAAAATCCAAATTCCTCACCCAATAGAGCAAATCTGGAAGGTTCTGACAAATTATGAAGCCTTACCTGACTTCATCCCCAACCTCGCCAAGAGTTGTCTAATCGAGCATCCCAATGGTGGAATTCGACTGGAGCAAGTAGGCTCGCAACGCTTATTGAATTTGAACTTTTGTGCGCGGGTAATTCTAGATTTGGAAGAATGCTTCCCTAAAGCAATTAATTTCCGCATGGTAGAGGGAGATTTTAAAGGCTTTTCTGGTAGCTGGTGCTTAGAACCTTATTCTTTCGGTGAGTATCTAGGAACAAATCTGTCCTACACAATTCAAGTTTGGCCTAAACTCACTATGCCGGTGGGAATTATTGAAAATCGCCTGAGCAAGGATTTGCGATTAAATCTTTTGGCTATTCACCAACGTGTAGAAGAACTAGCCAGTAAAGAACCGTATCCATAAAAACAATCAAACCATCATTCAGGTGTATTTCTTGGATGATGGTTTTTATTGCTAGATTTCAAACAAAAAAGCTTTTGCTTTTTATTGCTTTTAAGTACCCCCAGGGGAATTCGAATCCCCGTTACCTCCGTGAAAGGGAGGTGTCCTAGGCCTCTAGACGATGGGGGCATTGGACTCAGACCTTTTATAAGCTAACCAATTTCCTTACCGTTGTCAACAGGTTTTGCCAAAAAAAGTTTCTGGCAGCTAAACTGGGTGGAAGCAAAAGCTCGAAGAGGATACAAAGATATGGAGACAGATAAAAAAGTTCGTAGATGCTTCTGCGGTCAGCCGCAGGGTGCGTCAGCATTGGGCGCTGGGAATTTTGGGGTATACACATATCTAAAAAACGCTGAAGACAGCAAGGAACAAAGAGTATGATGTTGTACCCTGTAGAGTTAATATCTACGGTTTTTTACAAGAGATTTTGAAATAAATCGCTCAAAATCTACAACATGGAAGCATCTTTTGAAATCACCATACAGATGGCGATTGCGGTCTTTGCAGGCATTAGCGCCCAAGTGCTGGCTGCATACCTTCGTGTACCCAGCATCGTCTTGTTATTGCTGTTGGGCATTTTGTTTGGCTCTGATGGCATAGGGCTATTGCATCCTCATTCGCTAGGCACTGGACTGGAAGTTATAGTCGCCCTCGCAACGGCAATCATTTTGTTTGAAGGCGGACTTAACTTGGATCTGCGTGAGTTAGGTAGAGTTTCAGTCAGCCTACAATTGCTCGTCACTCAAGGAACGCTAATCACCTTGCTTGGCGGGAGTATGGCTGCTCACTGGCTAGGTGAATTTCCCTGGAACATAGCTTTTCTCTATGCTTCCATAGTCGTAGTGACAGGCCCAACCGTCGTTGGCCCATTGCTCAAACAAATCAATGTAGATCGACAAGTGGCAACACTTTTGGAAGGAGAAGGGGTTTTAATTGACCCTGTAGGGGCTATCCTCGCCTTCGTTGTCCTCGATACGATTTTGAACGGCGATGCTGACCCGATCAATGCGATCGTCGGTTTACTTATACGTCTGGGTGTTGGAGCAGCAATTGGTGGTGCTGGCGGTTATCTGATGAGTTTGATTTTCAAACGCGCCAGTTTTCTGTCATTTGAGCTAAAAAACTTAATGGTGTTGGCGATACTTTGGAGCTTGTTTACCTTATCGCAGATGATCCGCAGTGAATCGGGAGTAATGACAACAGTAGTTGCAGGAGCAGTCTTTGCTAACTCCTCAGTCCCGGAAGAACGTCTGTTACGCAGCTTTAAAGGTCAGCTGACAATTCTCAGTGTCTCGGTGCTATTTATCTTATTAGCTGCTGACCTATCCATTGCCAGTGTGTTTGCTTTGGGTTGGGGTAGTTTATTCACCGTTTTGGTACTAATGTTCGTCGTTCGCCCGATTAATATCCTCTTGTGTACCTGGAACAGTGACCTAAACTGGCGACAGAAACTGTTTTTAAGCTGGGTTGCTCCGAGAGGAATTGTTGCTGCCTCTGTAGCTTCTTTTTTTGCGATTTCGTTGACACAGCGCGGCATTAATGGCGGTGATTCGATCAAGGCTCTAGTATTCTTGACAATTATCATGACTGTTGTCTGCCAAGGGCTAACAGCTGGCTGGGTTGCCAAATGGCTGCAAATCACCTCTAAGGATGTAACTGGAGCAGTGATTGTAGGTTGTAATCCTTTGAGTCTTTTGATTGCCCGCTTCTTTCAAGAACGGGGAGAAAATGTGGTGATGATTGATACTGACCCCGAATGTCTTGTGCAAGCCGAGGCGCAAAATCTCCGGGTGATTGCCAGCAGTGCGTTGGATGCTACTGTTTTGGAAGAGGCAGGACTTGCTTCTATAGGTACTTTTTTGGCGATGACAAGTAATGGTGAGGTGAATTTTGTTTTGGCTCAACGAGCAGCTGAGGAGTTTAAACCCCCGCGCGTCTTAGCAGTTTTTCCCCGCGATCCGCAAGCGAGTACCTCGGCAAGTAATAAAGTTAATCAAGCTTTTATCCCAGACTTAGCGATTAAAACTTGGAATGAATATTTGAATGATGGGCGAGTGAAGTTGGGGACAACTACGCTAGATGAGTTTGAGTTTTCGACTCAATACGATCGCATCCAAGAAAAGATTCGGACTGGGGTGTTGATACCGCTATTGGTAGAACGAGCAGAACGCTTACAGGTAATGCCAGCTAACCAAGATTGGGAAATTGGCGATCGCATTATTTATCTGCTGCATGACCCCAGACCTAGCCTTTTAAAACGTTTATCTGGTGCTACCCAATCTACTCCCCTTTCTCTAGAAAAGTTACCAGAGGTTGAAGACCTATCCCTCGCCCAATTATCTGAGGCTTCTGGGGGATGAGGGGGATGAGGGGGATGAGGGAGCAGGGGAAGAATAATTACTAACTCCTAACTCCTAACTCTTGTACAGACGCGATTAATCGCGTCTCTACTCCAAACTCCTAACTCCTAACTCAGCTTGATACATTTGCGATTCCTGCCACAATAAAGCCGATAAATGTACTATGGCCAGAATTAACGTCGTTACCGAAATCAGATAACTGTGGATTGTGTAAAGGTGTTCGACGGTAATTGTGTTAATGGCTCCACCACCAGTCAGGATGTCGCGCAGTTGCCCACCAATCAAAGGAATGGCTTCGATGGTTCCTAGCTCAATACTAAAACGCCAGTACCCTTCCTGAGTCCAATCTAAAATCATCGCTGTCCAATCCAGACCGATCGCACTTAGGGTTAAAAAAATCACACTAATCCAAGCAGCCAGCCAACTCTTGCGAAATTGCCGACCTAAAAACATCACTACAATTTGAATTAAGGCGATCGCAATTACCGCATTACCAGCAAGATCATGCGCTCTCCAAAACAACCACCCGTATGGCAGCTGTGTATTGATCATCTTCAATGAGTTATAAGCTCCGCCTGCTGTCGGTTCATAGTAAAAAGAAAGCATTACTCCGGTAGAGATATAAATTAAACACAGAGTCAAAATCACGACTGATAATATCGTCGCTATTCGTCGCAAAATCTGATCGAACTGGGTGCTTTGCATGGCTCACCCCTCCTGTTCTTAACTAAGTATTTATTCTTATTACGATTTTAGCTAATAAATTTTACTTTTCTTATATAAAAATAAAGTTTTTTAAATCAAATATTGCACCCAAGCTTTTAAGGGTTCTGGTGAGCCATACCAAATTCCAGGACTTCTGGGAGAATGCTTGACACCTTCAATTATCAGATTTTCTGCCCCCTCCAAATGAGCAGCTTCAATGGGCGTAATGCCATCTCCCCAAGTGCTACCCTTACCACAGGTTAATTGGTAACTACTGTAAGCTAACCAACTACCAGGCCGTCTTTTCCCAAAGATAGTTTTACCAGCCACACAAACGTAACGAACGTTTTTGTAAAAAGCTCCTGGGTAGTTATTGGTGACAAAATCCAGATTGGAGCGTGTCCAGCGTTCTTGGCTAATATGGGGTGTACCCAAGGTGATGAGAGTCGCAACCAAAGGATGCGCTTGCCAAAGAAATGGTTTGACATTACCGCGTACCAAATAGGGCTTTTCTCCCATGTAAATGCGGGATATCCAACCTCCGGCTGAGTGACCAATTAAGTTAATTTGAGTAGCATTGTGTTGCTCTAATATATGCTTGATCGTGTAATCGAGTTGTTGCAGAATCAGGGTTACAGGTCTTCCTCCCAAAGTGGGGAACCAGTCACGCCTTTGCAGTGGTACTGTAACTGTGGGAAAATCTAAGTTTTTTAGGGATTGTTCTAGTTGGCGATAAGCGATCGCACTTTCTAGATATCCAGGCAAAATAACTGTCGGTAAAGGCATTTGAAATTTTGGATGCAATGATTGAGGGTTTGAACTTTTTTTTTTGGCGAAGAAGTAGTCATATTCAGGAACTAGAATTGCGATCGTCTGACTCACTCCTTGGAGAAAAACCAATAGCTTTGGTGAAATTTAAGGCGAAAATGTCAATAAAATTGTACAACTTGCAACAGTTTGAGGGGCTGCCAATGTGGTAGTATTTTCAAATAGGGCTCAGTCTCAAAGAAACACGTGTGTCATCTGTTACAGAAGTGTAGTTGACTGAAAATACAGTTTAAAAAACAAGGCAACTTCGGCAGATGTTTTAATGTATTCAAACTTGTGCGTTTACTTAAACTTTATAAAACTCCCAGATATTAATTTTAATTGCGTGCGTCATCACAATAAAAAATCAAAAGTTAGTAATTTTTCAAATATCTCTTTAGCAAGCTCGAATTTTGAAGATATGATACAGCGTCATTAGATTAATTAGAAACTTGAATAAATGGCAATTTTGGCGTTTTGATTGCCAACTGAAAAAGTTATTATTTCCTTATGAGGAACGCATCTCTTGCAAGATATTGCAATGTCGTCAAGGGAAAATCGCTAGTAAACTGCAACTGAGTGAGTGAACGATAACAGCTATGTCTTACGTCTCCCTGCTGAAAAATATACCAGAAATTTTAAGCCAGCCAATTGGGATAGCAGCTATAGCCTCCCTTGGTATCCACGGTGCGATCGCCATGATCGTACCACTGATGCCGATGGAGTCTAACAACCCCAAAGAAACAGCATCATCCAAAACAGTCGGACTTTTGGAATTGAGCCAAGCCGACCAAAACCGTTTGCCGCAAACCACACCCCAAATTGGTTTACAACAATTACCTCCAGTTGCCCCACTTGCTGCTCCAAACTTTAGCGTCCAACCGGGATTAACCCCATTAGCGCCATCACCATCCGGTCAGCTGGTATTACCTCCGCTACCAGCATCATCAAATAACTATCGAGTCTCTTCCTTGCCTACAAGGCAGTCTTTGCGGATGATTCCTAGTGATAATTTGCGGTTTGATGCGTCTAAATTTGATAGTTCTAAATTTAATACCAGCGCCAGATTCTCTCGACCAGTTCCTCGCGTGAATGTGAATGAGAGCGTCGCCAAATACGAGCCACCTAAACCGCTAGCTGTAAATAGGTTGCCAGAATTGCAGTCGCAGCAAATACCTGCCGATATTCTGAGGAATGCCCAACCTCCAATCTTATCTGACAGTACACCCGTTGAAACAGCACAGGTAAATACGAATTCTGTGCCAATTCAGCCAATGACGCAACCAATTCCGAATGCGTCGTCTACAATTGCTCAAAACCCACTGATAAATTCTCTAAAACAAGCTCCAAGGAATGGGAATACATTAATTGGAACTAGGGCAAGCACGCTACAAACAGCAGATTTATCAGCGAAGGGAAATCAACAGGCAATTGCACAGCTAGACTCCTACGCCAACCTGAGAAAGGAAGTCCAGCAACAATACCCTAACGCTGAACAAAAACCAGTCATCCGCCAAACATTATCCACGGATAAATCAAATCTTGAAGGTGCTGTTTTGGGTGTATTAGTGGTAGATCCTGATGGTAAGGTGTTAGATATCAAATTTCAAGACAAGTTAATTTCCCCGGAATTGCAATTAAAAGCAAGGCAATACTTCAACAAGCAATCCCCCAAGGGAGATAGACAGATTAGTTCCTATCCATTTAACCTACGTTTCCAAAACAGCACGAGCAATTTTACTGGGACTACTCAAGAGCAAAAGCCTTCGTCATTATCTGCACCGAGAATCAATAACAATAAGGGTACTCCCTCACCAGCAGCTACTTTTAAACCATTACCTAATTTACAAATCAGAAATAACCCGCCTACATCCTCACCAACAGGTACTCTCAAACCATTAACTGCACCAGCAGCTACTCCCAAACCATTATCTGAACTGCAAATTCAAAATAACCAGCCTACGCCTTCATCGGCAGCTACTACTTCTGAACCGTTATTGTTGCCGAAAATCAATCAGGGTCAGCCTACATCTGCTGCTGAATCGGATGATAAAAAATTAGTAGAACGGTTGCGCGAAGTCAAGGAAAGCAGACAAAAGTCTAATCCAGAAAAATAATCACCCAGCGCCTGGGTTAAAAGTTATTAGACTTCTGGCATGAATCAATGAGCTTTCACCCTAAATTCCTTTCCCAAGCTTGGGAGAGGAACTTTGAAATTGTCTCCCCTTCTCCCAAAATTGGCAGAAGGGGTTGGGGGATGAGAGCTAGTTTTGTATTCATGTAAGAGATCTATTGGTGTAGATAATTGGTCTTTTAAGACGCGAGAAATCGCGTCTCTACATCAGGGTTTTGGGTTTAAAATATTGTTTTTAGTAGTTGACGAATAAGCGATCGCTAGTTCGTCATCCATAATATTTAACTTAGAGTTCGTTAAAAGGTTTCAAGAAGGAAATGCACTGAGGGGTTTCCAATAAATAAATACTCCAATGTTGTGGGGTGGGCGTCTAGCTCGCCAGTAATCAAAGATAGGCAATAACTGCTCACCCCACAACAACTAGACGGTATACAGCATTTACCAGCCTTGTTCTGCATTGTGAAAAACGTAAGCAGCTACCTCCAGAATCTCCTCAGAACTTAACTTGGCTTTAAAGGCAGGCATAGCATTTTTACCATTTTGCACTTGGTGGATAATCGCTTGGATTGAGTCTTGATTGTAATTTTCTAGGTACTTTGACAATGCTTCCTTTTTCAAGGTTTTCTGGTTGATAAGGATGTTACCGCCACCTATATGGCAAGAAGCGCAGTTAGCCTCGAAAATTTTAGCACCGTTGGATGTTTCGGCAGCTAGTGCTGGACTAATGAATGTGAATTTGAATAGGGCGATCGCCGACAGTAGAATTAATAAAAGTATTCTCAACAAAATTTCCTCGCAACAAGCCTCCAGCAAGAGTATAAACGCGATTAATCCCTGATTAAGTCAAATTTGATCAAAATTGGCGGTAACGAGTTCACTCCTTGATCGCTACAGATTGTTTAGCGTCTTAGGGAAGGATAGGACTCGTTACCGCCATTTCTGCATTTTGTGCGTCACTCTTGGAGTGTAGCGTGTGGCGATGAGCTAATGTCACTGAGTAATCTCTTGTGTCAAACGCTGGTGTTTCTAGCTATTGGACAGTGATTGTACCAATCATACCAGCACCACGATGAGGTTCACAGTAGAAGGTGTAGTCACCAGCAGGTGCGTCTGCTGCAAAGGTGGTTGTTTCCTTTTGACCGGGACTCATGAGCAACTTCTTATGAGACAGAGATTTAGCTAAATCGGCGCTCTTAGAGGGATTTTTGGCAGGATCAAACACAACATTATGGGGAGGAACTTTATTGTTCACCCATTCAATAGTGTCACCTGGTTTAATTGTCAACTTTTTCGGTTCAAATGCCAGCATTCCTTTATCGCTACCCAATTTCACCTTGTAGGTTTCAGCTGAAGCACTGGGAGTAAAAACAGCAAAGCTGCTAACAACTAAAAGGATTGTCAACACAGCTAAACTAAGGCGTCGCCAGCTTGCCGAAATTAATTTCATAGCTCTCTCCTAACAAACAATTTTTTTTCCCTTTCTCATTTTAAATAAAATCAACACCAAAGTATGACAATCTGTCATAGATATATTTTTTTTAAAGAATCGAGAGTAATTTATTGCAAAAAGCTGTCCAATCAGTAGTAAATGGGGAATCGGGAATCGGGAATGGGGAATGGGGAATAAGGAATGGGGACTAAATTCTTCCCAATGCCCTATTCCCAATGCCCAATGCCCTATTCCCAATGGCTCAGTTCCGGGATTTAGTAATAGATTTTTCCGCCTCCCCACTTAGTACCAACGATTTTGGGTTGTAAGAGAATATGACCGGCGATCGCCTCCAAGTCGTCATCCGTCAGATTTCGCACTGCTGTGAAAATATCTGCGCTTTTGAGACTGGGGTGTATTTCGGAAATCTCTTCTTCCCCGTCGTAAGTCGTGGGATTTTTCAGGTAATCTACTAAACCTTCAATGTTGTTACGGTTAGGTGTTGCTAGTGCCAAGTCCTCTGGAGTTAGTCCCACGTTTTGGTTTGTCTTGGTAACTCCCCCAGCATGACATTGGGCGCAAGCGTAATTAAATAAGCGTTTGCCTTCTTTGACTTGTTTAAGGCTGAGTACAACGGTATCACCTTGAGTATTTAATGGCACTGTTCGGGTAGCTTTGTCCAGTTCCACTGCTGTCGCGCTACCGACAAGCAACTGAAACGAGAGTAAAACAGTAGCCACAACAACGCCAATTAGTCTTATAAACATGTTTCCCCTTAAAGATTTTGACGCTCAACACAGCTAAGAACGCGATTCTCAATCTCCAAGCTGCTAATTGCTAATGACTCATTGTTTTTTGTCATTAGCTATCAGTTATTAGCCAAAGTTCTGAGATCACCCTTCAGGTGACTTCGTGATCACCCACCAAGTCGTTAGTACCATTGGGACGTATTTCAGACGATATTTGGGAAATAATTGCCTTTGCATCTTCTAACGCCAAACGGGTCTTTTGGTGTTTGTAGGCGATTCCCAGTTGGTTGCACAGAGAAAACACTTGTTCTACAGGAATGCTGTAGTCGGCTGCTATCTCTGCGATCGATAGGTCTGCAAAACCCATAATGCTTGTTTACTGATAAATAGAGATTGAGTCGCTGTAATACCAATATCACGTTAGGAGTGCAATTTGTTGCCCAAAATACTGTTTGGGGAATGGGGCATGGGGAAAAATGGCAGGGGGCAGGGGAAGCAGGGGAAGCAGGGGAAGCAGGAGAAGAATTTTTAACTTTTGACTAATGACTAATGCCTATTAACCTTTTCCTCCTGTAAAGGTGACGCTTTGAATAAAGTAACGATTAAAAAATGCGTAAATACCTAAAGCTGGTAGGGTGAAGACCATAGAAGCCGCCATAATGTAGTTCCAATAGCTGATGTATTGACCTTTGAAGGTGTTCAGCCCCAAAGGAAGGGTAAACATTTCTGGGTCAAATAGGATAACTATAGGCAGTAAAAAATTATTCCAACTCCCCATGAACACAAAAACTGCCTGTGCTGCTAGTGCTGGTTTTGCTAAAGGTAAGACAATGTGTCGAAAAATTCCAAAGGTATTTAAGCCATCCAGTTGCGCTGCTTCTTCTAGTTCTTTAGGAAAATTAACGAAAAACTGCCGCATCATGAAGATAAAAGTGGCATTAACCATGCTAGGTACAATCATGCCTTGATAAGAATTCAGCCAGCCGATCGCTTTTAAAATCAAAAATGTGGGAATCAGGGTGATTTGTGTCGGTACTGCCAGTACAGCCAAAATTAGGAAGAACCAAAAGCGCTTGCCCACAAAGTGCAGTCTTGCCAAAGCATAACCAGCCATTGAATTTAACAACAAGTTTAAAAGCGTAACACTGACGGCGATCGCTACACTGTTGAATAACCAGCGCCAAAATAACGGTTCTTGGAGAAAGATTTGCCTGTAGTTGTCAAGAGTAAAATTCTTGGGGAGAAAGTTGGGTTCACCACTGACAATCTCTGTTAGTGGCTTAAATGATGCTGAAAGTGCCCAGAGAAAGGGAATTAGGGTAATGATGGCATAGAGTGTCAGCAAGATGTACAACAGGGCTTTGAGCCAGGATAAGCCAGAGGTGTTAGTCAAATTCGTTCGCCTCCGAAAAGTCGTCGCTGAATCAAAGTGATGGCAATGATCACTGCTGTTAACAAAAATGCGATCGCAGCTGCATATCCCATTTGTAAATTCCGAAATACAGCTTGATAAATCAGCAGCACCACAGTTAAGGTAGCGTTGTTTGGCCCGCCAGTACCGCCAGAGAAGATGTAAGACTGGTCAAAAAGTTGAAAAGTGCCAATTACCCCCACTGTCGCCACAAAGAAGGTTACAGGCTTAAGCAAGGGAAGAGTAATGTGGATAAATTGCTGCCATCCATTTGCACCATCAAGTTCCGCCGCCTCGTAAAGTGTTTGGGGTATATCTTGCAACGCCGCCAGATAAATCACCATAAAAAACGGCGCGGTTGACCAAATGTTCATGATCATAATTCCTTTCAGCGCAACTGCTGGATCGCCCAACCAGTTATAAGTAGCTAGCCCCACAAAGGCGAGAAAATCGTTTAGTAGCCCATCAGTGTTATAAATCCACATAAAGATAAGTGTCAGCACAGCTGAAGAAGTGACTGTCGGCAAAAAATAGAGGATGCGCCACCAGTTTTTACCGCGAATCCCAGAATTCAGAGTTACTGCCAGAATTAAAGCCAGGATAGTTTGAGTTGGCACAACAATGGCTACATATTCAACTGTGTTTCTCAAAGCAATCCAAACTCTTTCATCTTCAGCTAATCGTGTGAAGTTGCGAAAACCGATGAACTCGTACTCAATACCGCCAAGAAGTTGGACTTTTTCCAAGGAGAGAAAAACGGCGTAGAGAATGGGTAAGACTACAAAAGTTCCCAAAACTAGAATGGTGGGCATCATGAACATATACCCAGCCAAGTCTTCGGTGATGTTCCACCTGGAGTTTCTGCGCCGCCTGTTGATTTCAAACACTACTGAACCTCCGCTTAATCCCGCACTAACCCGACTGTAGCGATGGGTCGTGCATGATTATTTATCCTACTCCTGTACAAAAATATTTAGCCTCATTCAATGAGTCTCTACCTTTGGAAAGCTTAGATCGAAGCAGCAAGTCAAAAGATATCGCTTGTGTGAGTTAGCTGGAATATGCAACTTGGGGAACTATATATTTAGTTTCCTTGGGGATGCTAATTAACCCGATTCAAGCAATAGGATATTAGCAATAGACTAAGAAAAATAGCGATCGCACCTTTTAGTAGTGTTGAAAAATAACTTTAGGAAGATATAATATTTTCATCCTCGAAAAATCCTGTTAAGGAGTATGGGAGTGGTAGCGATCGCCTATATTTCAACATCAGGACTCTCAAAAGATTTATCACCTCCTGAAAAAATAGAGTTTGATTGATGATGAGATGCAGCAGTTGAAATAAAATCACGCGGATCATAACCAATGTCACCAATAAAACAGAACGATCGCATGATATTAAATGTTTCCAATACCGACTGCTCTAGCGTTAGATTAACTGGTATTAATAGTGTATTCACATCATCCCGAAACCTTTTATATTCTTGCCTAAAGTAATTATCCTGATATAGGGGTAGATAGTTCTTAAAATATTTGTTAAAGAAATCTTTAAATGTATTATTTGCTGTTTCTTCCTTTTGTATTTCTAGTTCCTCTATATATATCTTGAGTTCGTCAAAAACACTACGCATTATATCTGGATACCTACCTGACATTGCAAGGAATGAGACAACCACAGTAATTAAATCTTGATTTTTCTCTACTTGAATCTGTTGATTAGAGCGAAACCAGATAATTTTGATCAGCTTGTAAACATTCACCATTCTTTTCAGAGTTCTGGGTGATAAGTCAATGTATTTACAACATTTAAGTACGATATCAAACTCTGTTTTAGAGAATTTAATTGCTTGTGGTGATAATGCTTCTGGTTCATCCTCTGGAATAGATGAGTTTATTTCATTTTGAGATTGGGAATTTGGTGCTCTTTTTTCTAGAGTTATTTCTACTTTTTCAATATTTTGTTGTTTACCATTTTCATCAGTAGCATTTAATTCTAAATGCAAGTATTTTTTCAGTTCAGCAAGAGATGTATTGATTAATTCTCGTTTAAGTTTATTTGTGATAGGTCTTAATACAACGTTTCGAGCTTCTTCAGCAATTTCTTCATTTACTTCATTTTCTAACTTTTTTTCTGTTTCTTTGAGACTAGCTTCCCTCTTTAAAAGTTCTTGTTGTGTTTCGTTTAATGCCTTTTGTTCCGCAGTTTTTAATATTTGTAAATTCTCCCATAGTGAGTTTGCTAATCCTTGAGTACATACTATCTTCTTCCAATTTTTAAATATATCAGGACTTAGTTTAGATTCAAGTAATGCTTCCCGTTTTTCATTACTCATATCATTGAGAACTGACCAAATTTGAGGCTCTTTCAGAGGGTCTATACCTGCTTCCTTTAACTGCTTTTCTAAAGTTAATTGGCGGTTTAACTCAAAGAAAATAGTTTCCATCAAACTTGCCCATAAGTTTGATTTAGCATAAGTCCAAGCATCGAACTTAATTTGGTAGATGTGTCCTACATAAGGAAATAGCTCACTACTATTAGAATTATTTTGTTTATCCCATGCTTTGTCTGCATTCACAGGTAAACTGCGAATCTCGTTCATTTTTTGCTGCATGAGATGCATGACAAATGATTTACCACTACCCCAGCCACCCAGAATACCAACAGCTAATGGTGGTTCCATCTCACGCATTAATAACACCTCGGCTAAAGCATGAACCTCAGTTTGAATGTTGAGGAGGTCTTGTCCTTCGGCTAAATCGTTGTATGCTCTTTGAGCTAGGTAATTATCTGGAAATAGGCGACGTGCGGCTTCGATAGGAGCGGCTTGCCTAGCTACTATGGTGATTGCTTGGATTTTCTGGCTATCAGGTTTTTTGGCTACCAGTGCTTTTTGTATAGCTCGCAGTAGAGCAACAGCAACCTCTGAAGCATCAAGGCCATTAACTCCAGCACCGATTAGGGGAATAACTAAACGAGTAAGTCCTTGCCTAGCAGCCATTTCAATAACTGCCTCCGCAGCGATAAAAGCATTATCAACGGTGCGTTCGGGTTCCACTGTTGCAAAGATAAGAAAACGCTTAGTTACACTATACGAATTTATACTTACTATACAGATATTTATACTCAGCTGTAGTGGTGTCGTGTTTAGCGATTTGTATTTTTAACTTCACCATTTCACATTACAATCTCAACTTTATAACCCACATTCCGCACCCTAAGGTGTCACACAGCATAATTACTTAATTTTTTCTAGGTTGTCAGCTAGAAATTATGCTAATAAAACTTTTTACCTCCGTTAAAACAAGGAAATTAAGTATATAACCCACATTCCGCACCTTAAGGTGTCACACAGCATAATTACTTAATTTTTTCTAGGTTGTCAGCTAGAAATTATGCTAATAAAACTTTTTACCTCCGTTAAAACAAGGAAATTAAGTATATAAACTAGCTCTCTCATGTTCTAAAAAACAGTAAAAACCGATTGTGACAGTTGAGGGTGCGGAATGTAGGTTATAAGGCTGTTTCGACACGATTTAAAAATTCGTCTAAGACTTGCAAAAATCTTTCTGTCTCTTCTAGATGAGGCATGTGTGAACTGTTTTCAAATAGTACCCACTCGGAGCCAGAAATACCCTGGTGAACTGTTTCAACACAAGTAGGCGTAACCTCATCGTAGCGACCCGAAAGCAGCAGTGTAGGCACGATAATTTCACCGAGGCGGTCTTGAATATTCCAGTCGATGATTTTGCCTGCACCCCGAAATTCTGTACCAACTTTGCTGTAGGCTCTAGTTAAGCTGCTGGGCCACGGGTCTAGTCGGCAAAGAAAAGAATGATTGAATACCTCCATTGCCTGTTTGTATTCGGGGTCTTGAGTAGTACCATCGGCTTCGTGTTTACGAATGACTTCTTGTACTTCGATTGGTAGCTCATTCATCAGGCTATAAGCTTCAGTAACAAATTGTTGAATGCTAGAAGGCGTGTTAGCTAGAACAAGACTGACTAACCCAGTAGGTTGAGAAAGGGCATGTTCCAGTGCTAAACAACCGCCCCATGATTGCCCAAAAAGATGAATTTGGTCTAAATTTAAGGCACTGCGGACGGCGAAGAGTTCTTCTTTGAACAAATCAATAGAATATAAGTTGGGGTCTGTGGGGCGATCGCTATTTCCACACCCTAATTGATCGTAAAAAATCACCCTGCGTCCGGTTGTGGCGATGCCTGCGGCGGGCAAAGCCAACGCTTCTAATGGTTCTAAGTAGTCGTGGGGTACTCCTGGGCCTCCGTGAAGACACAGTAGAGGGAGTTTGCCAGAATCTTCTCGATCTGGTTTGACAATCCTATACCATACCTGATGACCACGGAATGAAATAAAGTCTTCAATGACAGAAATTGTACTCATGGAGTTGATATTTTTACTTTTTAAGAGATTTCTTTAAAACCGTGTTTGATATTCCACTACTGCACGACTGTCATCAGTTAAGTTAGTGGAAGCACGCACACGAAATTCATTGTTTATCCGATAATTAATACCCCATTGGAAGGGATCGTTTGTTGTCAAAATTTTAATACTGGAAACGGATATTTTGGAAGAAATGTCAACCCCAGCCTCCGCTGCTAATTCTAAAGTTGAATTGCTTCTTCCAGCTTCAGGATTCTCAGAAATAACGGTAGGAAATATCCGCAGTTCACTTAAGCCAAAGGTACTTCCAATCTGGTTAAAAGCTGACTGAAAATTGTTAAACACAGCCGAACCTGCGATGTTAATCAGACCTAAAGTACTGTCTGCACGTCCTTGGGTGTCTACAAATCCACCTCCTAAAAGAGCAACAATTTCAGTTTGACTACGTGACGGACTACTTGTTAATTCTAGATTTTCATTTAGTTTGCTAGCTAAACCCTTGATAGTGGCTTCGACTCGAACACTCTCTAACGCTGATAAACCTGTAGAATTTACCCGGCTGAAGTCATTACTTTGAGTTACATCCAGTACTTTGGCAAATAGCCGAATATCTAAGTTGGGGTCGCGGGGTTGAGAAGGACTAAAAGTTGCAGTGTGTTTATAGCCACGAGCAAGGTTAAATTGGGTAGTAAATAAATTTACCCCTCCTTTTTCTAACTGGATGGTGCCATCGGGTATAGGCTGATTGATTGAGCCGTTAACTATGAGATTACCAGTGGCGCGGAAGTTGAGAATAGGGTCACGGGTAATTTGGACGTTTTTACCTAGTACCAAATCTAAATTATTAAATCTAGCGTTAGTATTTCCCGTCCCATTTCTAATTTCAGATTTGCTCTGCTTATTGGCTTTTGTGGGTGATACGCCAATACTACCATTTTCAAATGTCGTAGCATTGGTAGATTCTGCTAGCAATACCTTACCATCAAATAAATTTACTCTACCGCCAATTATGGGGTTAAGGGCAGAACCAGTAATCTGCAAATTGCCACTAGCGCCTCCCTGGTAAAGCCCTTTGAGATTCAATGCTAGCTGATCGAGATTAACAGTCAGAGGATTTTTGATAGTTACGTTCTCATTGTTGAAGATGGGAATTTCTCCAGCAGCTTCTACCTTCCCACGGCTAAATCTACCTTGAAGATTTTCTACTAAAATGCTGTCAAAATTAAACAGCACTCTACCTGTGACACGTCTCAGCTTACCTGGCAAAGCTTGGGCTGAAAAAGTAGCATTATTCACAGTAGCAATTCCATTTACTTCGGGTTTTTGTAGTGTTCCCCCCACCTTGAGGTCTACTTCTCCTTCACCTTTCTCAAATAACACTTGATTAGTCAATGCGTTTAACAGCCCCAATCCCTCGTTTTCCAACTTCATATCCAAACTGATTTGATCGCTGTCTGGTGCGACGGAAGCAAAAGGCAATTTATAAGGTATGCTGCCAGTAATATCAACAGGTTTTGGCCCAGCAACTGCTACAGTACTACCAAAGTTTAAGCGTCCATTGGCATAGCTGAAACTTGCGATCGCTGACTCTATTTTGTTCTGATTTAGTATTCCTTCTGTGATTTGCAATTCCCCTCTAGCTTGGGGATTAGCAATACTACCTGCTAAAGCTGCTGTACCGTTAAGATTACCTCTGATTCCAACTGGCAATTTGACTACATTATTCAATAGTTGTACTGGAAAATTATTCACCCGCAGCTGACCAGATTGTTCATCACCGCCAACGTTACCCGTAAACGCAATCAGCCTGTTTTGAGATTCGATTCGTAATGGTCGCAAACTTAAAACACCGTTCTCAAAGTTGCCTTCAGCAATCACTTTATCAGCAGTATAAAAACGATTTCGTTCTTCCTTTTTACCCCAAGCAAAGTTTTGTCCATTCAAATTAAAATCCACTGATAATCCATTGGCTGTAGCTGTATTTACAGCCACTTCCCCATTGAAAGTCCCCTTTAAGTCTGCCAAATCTGGTATTGGAGTGGAATTAAGTCGCTGTTCTTCCTGTTCTGCCACCAAAGCTTCAATTTCAGAAAACCGTTGGATTTGGGTTAATAAGGGTTCATTTGGCGTTCCTTGGGGGTTGGTAGTCAGATCCGCTGCTGTGCCATAGATTTCTGCTGAACCACCTGGCAAATTTTGTAAATCAAATACCTGTGCTACAGCTAGAACATCTTGGATTTCACCCTGATTGACGTTCAGTTTACCTTGTAATTGAGGGTCTTTAGCGCTTTGAGCAAAAGTACCGACAAGGGCATAGCGACTTTTCCCTTTGACAAATTCGCTACTAGTTAGTGTGGCTTTATCGTCAGCGTAGCGGAATTGAGCGGCTAAACGATCGCCTTTAATCCGGCCAATTTGGGGATTAGCGATCGCTAAATTCCCCGTTGTTGCCAATGTCTGCTGATTAAACAACAAATCCCCAGTTAACAATCCAGCTATCTTACTAGCGCCCAATCGAGTAATTGGTGGCGGAGTCAAATTCAATATTTGTAAGGGGAAATTTGCAACTTTCAGCGCCCAATCATTTCCTTGAATATTACCTGTGGCTGATGCTTGTTGCCATTTGACTAAGAAAGATTTCGGGCGATTATTGGCATCTAAATTGAAAGATAAGCGATCGCTATTTCCTGCCAAGTTCAAACTCAAACCGCCTCCCTGTGCAGAATCGATGTTTCCAGTTAACAACGGCTCAAAAGCAATATCTTGAACAACCAAGTCTCGTAAATTGATTTGTCCTACTACATTTGGCAAGGGCAGCTTACCTGTGATTTGTCCATTAAAATCTACTCTTCCCGCCACAGCAACCTGATTAGGAAGATTAATCGGTAACTGTTTTAAGTTGTAATTCTGCGCCTGGACGTTGAGATTTAGGGCAGTAATTTCCGGTATACCTGCCTTGGTTGCATTGGCTAATATGTTACCAGTGACACTTAAACCGGGAGCAGTTGCTCGTTCAATGGTCAGCCTTTCACCACTCCAAGCGATCGCAGCCGTCAGAGGTCGTTCAAGACCAGGAATACCTTGGGATAATTGCACCTGTCCAGCAGCACGCACATCAGCTAATTTGGACGATCCTAGCGTGCCAGCTAATTGCAACTGACCGCCAAACTGACCTCGCAATTGCTGATTTAACCGATTTAATGCTACACCGTCAGCATCAACTACAGCTTGATAGCGACCATTAGCCAATTGGATATTAGAAGCTGTAATATTTCCACCTGCAACATTTACCCGCGCCTGACCGTTGGCTTGAATAGTTTGCGGTTGGAAGGATTCAACAGAACCCGCTACGTTTGCTTGACCAGTTAACGTCCCTCCAAACTGTGGTGGTACTGCTGCTAACTGCTGTAACGGTACATTAGTTGCCTGAACTTGCGCCTGGTATACACCGTTACCCACTTGGATATTAGAGGCTGTAATAGTTCCACCCGCAACATTTACCTGCGCCTGACCGTTGGCTTGAATAGTTTGCAGCTTAAAAGAATCAACAGAACCCGCTACGTCGAACTTACCAGTTAACGCCCCTTGAAACTGCTTTGGTACTGTTGCCAACTGTTGCACAGGTACATTAGTTGCCTGAACTTGTGCCTGATATACACCATTAGCCACTTGAATATTAGAGGCTGTAACCGTTCCATCACCAATAGTAAGGCGACCTTCACCACTGCCACGGAAGGTTTTCAGGCTGAAATTATCTCTGTCACCTGCAATTTGGAACGTTCCCGCCAAAGGATTATTTAAAGCTGGGGGAGACTGTTTCAATATTTGTCCCAACCGTACACCATTAGCTACAAGTTGAGCCGAGAAGCTTTGGTCTTGCAGTTGGATATTAGAAACTGCAACTGTACCGCCACCAATTTGAACTCCTGCACCATCACTGCGAATTGTGGCAATTTCAAATGGTGCTGTGCTGCCTGAGAGGATCAGACGACCATTGAACTGTGCCCCAGCCAAAGAGACATTTTGTAGTTGACTTTTGTCTACAAAGGGTTCCAATTTTACCCCAGAGGCAACAGCCACAGCTTGCCAACGCTGATTGGCATAACTACCAGTTGCCCTGACAGTACCACCACTTATATTCAGAGCTACATTACGGAAAGAAACGGTGCGATTTGGAGCGATGCCTGCGGCAACCCCAGAGGGGAACGCAACTTCACCAGTTCCGGGGTAAGTTCCATTGGGAGCTTGGAACTGTACCACAGTTTGGACATTGGTGGGAGCGCCAGTTAGTTGAGCTGTACCTGAGACATTGCCGATTTGAAAAGCGGGTGTTATTTTATAAACTTTGGCGATCGCATTTCCTGGAAGATTCTTGGCAGCGAAATTTAAATCCAGTTGCGGGTTTTTACCGAGTTGAATTGTACCAGCGCCCGTAATCTCACCACCAACTTTAGCGAACCCTTGAATATCTTTTAGGGTAATTAAAGAGGAACTAGTAACAAGCTCAAACTTACTACTGATACTATTAAAATCAACTTTATCAATCCGGGCAGTTTGGATCGTGGCAACTGAGCCAGAGAGAATTGGCTCTTTTGTCGATCCAGTAATTTGCAAAGAAGCTTGTACTTGTCCAGCGATCGGTACAGGTAATTTTACCTTGAGAGTCTCTTGGGCATTCGCCAAACTCACCGCATTTACACGCGCTGCCAACTTCAAGCCTGCTTTCGTGTCGACGATTCCCTTAGCCACTAAAGGAATTTTGCCGTAGTTGCTAGTAACATTATTTAACTGCAACTCGGTTCCTTGAAAGTGGAGGTTTCCTTGGCTATTGCTCAACAGTTGCGGGACTTTGGGTATTTGAAGCGTTACCCCTTGCACAGTAGCGTTGCCAAACAATAAAGTTTGCTGTCCTGGTGTCAACCGAACCAACAAGTCGCCGTCGGCTCGACCCGCCTGTAAGTTCACTGGTAACTTAATCAACCGAGTAATATTCTCAGCCAGAAAATCTTGTGCTTGCACGTGGAAGTTCCCTGCTAGCACCCTAGAACGTGTCTCTCCCTGAATGGAAATATTGCCACCACTGTCTGCTTGACCCCCGACTTCAAACTGTATCAACTGGTTGTTTGCTAAAAGTTGAGCAGATCCATTGAGTTGAGAAAATGTTACAGGGGATGAGGAGGATCTTGCTCCCTTATCTCCCCCTGCTCCCCCTGCTCCCCTGCTCCCCTGCCCCCCTGCTCCCCCTGCTCCCTCATCTCCCCCTACTCTCTTCTGCGGCATCAATGCCAGCTTGGCATTGCGAAACCGGAGGTTTTCCAAATCGGTTTTAATGGCGCCGCCTTCACCTGACGACGCTATGGTAGTGGAAACCCAGCGTCCTTGGTCATCCTGTTCAATATAAATATCTGGGTTTACTAAGGTGACATCTAGCTTTAGATGGCGGTTAAAGACTAGTTGCAACAGATCAAAACTCACCTCTACAGATTCGACTGTGGCCCGGTCTGGATCTGTGGGTGTGGTTGGGATAGCTGAAGCCCCAAACTGCACTCCCGTCAACGAAAATTGTGTAACTCTTCCCAGGTTTACCGGACGGTTGAGTGTAGTTGTGAGACTTTGTTGTGCTAAGGGTGTTAACTCTGTTTGAACAAAAGTCCACAACCGCCAAATACCGACAATAACTCCTAACAGTAAAAGTCCGCCCAAGGCAATGCTACCCCGACTCAACACCAGCAACCACATACGCTTGCGGTTAGGGAGGTAGTAAGAATCTTGATCGGGATATTTAGTCATTTGCTTTCACTGTATTAATTGCCGGATGTCGCTGGCACACACAAGCATTAACTGGCACATTGATTCAGTATGCCACTTCCAGGATACGTCAACTGAACCCAAGACCCCATTGGTTGAGTTACGGTATTTGCTCGATCCAATACTTATGCTTAATAATATTGGCGTTTTCAGGAAAATCTGAATAGAGTGAAAATTATTCCTGTGACTTTCCTTGAGGCACAATCTCGAACTTTAATATGAATAAACCTTAAAAAGGACAGATGATTACACCAATGCGTGTTTTTGTGTTAATTTTTAATGCTCGAACGGAAAATGAGGGGATTCACACGATTCGGGAAGGCGAGCGCAATAAAATTCTGATGTTCGAGTCAGAAGACGATGCGACGCGCTTTGCCCTGATGTTAGAAGCTCAGGATTTCCCCGCACCCACACCGGAGCCGATCGATGCTGAGGAAATCAAGGAATTTTGCGAAAGTGCTGGATATGAATGGGAAATCATCCCAGAAAACAGCAATTTAGTTGTAACTCCCCCAGAACTTAACGTCGAAAAAACTGACTGGCAAGAAGATGCCCAGAAGGAGGATACTGTTGAAGACACCTTCTCTCTCAATCAACAGCCACTAGAAGAACCAGAATTGTCTGATTCTGAATTAGAGAAGATTCGTCGCAAATTGGAAGGATTGTTATAAGTAGTCATTAGTCATTAGTCATTAGTCATTAGTCATTAGCCATTGGTCGCTAACTGACTAATGACAACGGACATAGATAGATGCCCAAAGGGCGGCGTAGGGTAGAACAAAGGACAAATGACAAAGGACAAATGACAAATGACAAAGGACAAATGACAAATGACAAATTTGCAAGAACGCGGGCATCTTTTAACTGAGCTGGTAAATCTTAACAGTCTGAACTTAGACCAGCTCAGTTCTCTGGAGTTAGTGGAGTTGTTTAATGACGAAGACCAAAAGGCCGTCGCAGCAGTTGCAGCGGCGAAAATTCAGTTGGCAGTGGCAATTGAGCGCACCGCAGAGCGTTTGCGCCACGGAGGACGCCTATTTTATATCGGTGCGGGTACAAGTGGCAGGTTAGGGGTGTTAGATGCTGCTGAGTGTCCACCTACTTTTTGTACACCTCCAGAGTTGGTACAGGGGATTATTGCTGGTGGTGCTGGCGCATTAGTACGCAGTTCTGAAGATTTAGAAGACAGCATTGAAGATGGTGAGGCTGCGATCGCTGGGCGACACATTACCCAATTAGATGTCGTAGTTGGCATTACCGCTGGGGGGACAACGCCTTATGTCCACGGCGCGCTTCATGCTGCTCGTCAGCGAGGAGCTACAACTATTTTTATTGCCTGTGTTCCTGCTGAACAAGTTAGCTTTGATGCTGATATTGACATTCGCCTATTGACAGGGCCAGAAATAATCGCTGGTTCAACTCGCCTGAAAGCTGGTACAGCCACTAAATTAGCTTTAAATATCCTTTCTAGCGGCGTAATGGTCAAGCTAGGCAAAGTTTATGGCAATCGCATGGTGGATGTAGCAGTAACAAATCAAAAATTACGCGATCGCGCTTTGCGAATTTTGCAAGACCTCACAGGTTTAAGTCGGGAAACTGCTGGTTTTTTACTTGAACGTAGTGGTAAATGGGTTAAGCTGGCGCTATTGATGCACTGGACTGGTTTGGAAAAAGACGAAGGCGATCGGCTGCTTTCAGAACACCAAAGTAATCTCAGGGCAGCTGTTGTCAGCTATCAAAACCACAAGCAACTTTGAAGAAATTTTCTAAATAAATACTTTATAATCTGGCTGCTACTTGTTTTAGTAGCACGCCTTTTTTTAAGAATAATGTTTTCTAGAAAAGTTGATTTTAATTAAAATAATTAAGAATAGTAAACTTAAATAAATATTTTTAACCTCTATTGTCAATTTTAATAATTAAAGCACAACTCTCTACTTTTTTAAACAAAAATTCAGAATTTATACGGATATGATTCAGTATGAAAATTCCTAAAATAATATATCATTACACCAGGATGTCGACTATGGCAACCAACTTTAGTCATAAAAATTAGCAGAAAAGTAAACTCTGCCAATAAAGAAAAGACTCTATGCTAGATTTATTTACTAGCAATAGTTTTGCCCTCTTAACATCTACCTTGCTTTTAACAATGTTGATTTAGACTGCTATATATCAAATGTATTTGCACTGATTCACATATCTGCCAATCGCTATATAGCTTGAACACTGTAACAGAAGTGTTGCCTACCTTTAACAAGTGACTTAATAAATTTGTCTAGTTAATTGAGATGGTAGCTGGATTTACGCCGTGCTTTAATAGTATCGGTTTTTAATGGCTAGCTTTTTAATAAAAGGAACAAACTATGCCTCATCAAGAACTTATTTCAAATAACCTAGTAAATGAATTTAAAACTTGTACTCAGTTGCAATACAATGGCAAATTAAATATTAAGAGTTCCAAAGGCAGCCAATGGACTTTTTACTATCGACTCGGACGGATAGTTTGGGCAACAGGAGGAACTCATCCCTTCCGGCGATGGCGTAGACATATAGCTCAAACTTGTCCCCAGATTAATGTTGATAAGTTGCAGTTACGTGTGCAAGATCTATCAACTGATTACTGGGACTATAAACTGATAGAAATATTTTATAAAAAACAGAAAATTCAAAGAGAACAGATTCAATCTATTGCAGAAAATACAATAGCAGAACTATTATTTGACCTAGCTTTGCAAGGAAACTTTGCTTCTCTAAGTTGCAATCGCACTCAAGAAGTTATCTTAGAAACCCCAATGAGCTTCACGAGTTCAGAAATGTCTGTAAAGCACATGCAAGACTCATGGAAAATTTGGTCAGAAGCTGGTTTAGCAAATTTTTCTCCTGACTTAGCACCAGTTCTACGGCGACCAGAACAACTTGAGCAGATGGTAAGTCCATCTGTCTACAAAAACTTTGTGAATTTAATCAATGGTAAATTCACTCTGCGAGATTTAGCCACGAAAATGAAGCAGAGTGTACTACCACTTACCCGTTCATTGCTTCCCTATATCCTTAAAGGAATCATTGAATTGGTAGAAGTACCTGACATGCCTTTAGGAATTACGGAAGTCAACAATAACTCTACCACCACACAAGCCAAGAAGCGGATTGCTCCACTAGTGGCTTGCGTCGATGATAGCCCTCTGGTATGCAAAATAGTAGAGGATATTGTCACTTCCAATGGATTGAGGTTTGTCAAAATTCAAGATGCTGTACAAGCTCTACCAACCCTTATTCAGGATAAACCAGACCTGATTTTCTTGGATTTGATTATGCCAGTTGCTAGTGGTTACGAAATTTGTACTCAGTTACGACGAATATCTACTTTTTCTAATACACCAATAATTATATTAACAGGCAGTGATGGTCTTTTAGATAGAGTTCGTGCCAAAGTAGTTGGTTCTACAGATTTTCTGACTAAACCTGTAGTGGCTGATAAGGTAATGGGTATAATACGTAAATATTTACCTACACCGAGTCTATCCAGCGATAAGAGGAAATCTAATTTAGAGGTTTGTAATTAGGGAGACTTAGAGGCGATTTTTGATTCGGAATTCTTCCTCAAAATTTATAGACTTTTCCACCTCAGTAAACATGAAATTATTGAGGTTAAACAGTTTTAGATTAACTCTATTCCTCAAATCAGTGATTTGTCACCCAATTTTAGATTTTGGATTTACGATAGCGAAGCGTTCGCGAGTCCGCGTCCCTTGCGCGTCTCGTAGAGAGCGTATGCGTGGATTAACCTCTCCTTATAAAGAAGAAGCTTAAATATTGAAAACTTTTGAATTTTCTTCCCGACTAAAAGTCGAGGGCTTGAAACCTTTTTTTAGATTCTAGATTTCAATTTAATCCAAAATCCAAAATCTAAAATTAGGTTATTAAATTATTTTGTATTCAACTATCTTATATCAAGTTATATTTATTACGTACTTTTTCTGAGGTTGATATATAAAGATTGAATCAAAATTAGACAAATACAATTTTTTGTATTTATAGCAGTCCTATTTGATTTGTGAAATATTGGTTAGGGCAAAGGGGTTAGGGCTAGTCTCTAGTCCCTTCTATGTGTTTTTGAGGAATCATTTAGGATTTGTATATTTTGTTTACATTTTCAGAAAAAGTTAACGAGTAATTGCCATGAATACTGTTTTAGTTGTTGAAGATGGCTTAACAGATATGGAAATAATCAGCCTTTACTTGCAACAGGCAGGTTATTCTGTGATTAGCGCTACTAGTAGTGAAGAGGCTCAAGACAAAATAGATAAAAATAAGCCAGACCTTATATTTCTCGACGTAATTTTACCGGGTAAAAGTGGCTTTGAAATTTGCCGAGAACTGAAAAATAATCCCGATACTAGCAATATACCTGTGGTTTTTTGCTCTACAAAAAATAGTGATGTAGATAAAATTTGGGGTAATATGTTAGGCGCTGATGGTTATCTATCAAAACCGATTGATCGAGACGAACTAGTGGTAATTCTAAAACGATTAATTAATTAGTAAAAATATGATCAATCAACAAATCTTAGAAGTCACTATTTCTTAGATAGAATCTCTCCCAAAAGAGAAAATAACTGCAACCAGTGGCTAAAGATAAATAATCAAAGACAAAGGATCAATAGTTTTGGAAACCCAGGAAAAGTTTTTAAGTTTTAATTTAGGAGTAAGTGATACAGCGGTAATTTCTTTACAACATATCACAGAGGTTTTGCAAGTTTCATTGCCAGAAATATGTGGTGTTCCTCAGATGCCCAGTAGTGTCTTAGGTATTTATAACTGGCGTGGTGAGATGCTTTGGTTAGTAGATTTAGAGGCAATGTTCGGTTATCCTTTAATGTCGCAAGAAGCAAATTTACTTTCTAGAATGATGGCGATTGTTCTAGAAAATGAGGGTAAGTATTTGGGACTATTGGTGCGACAGCTTCTAGATATTGAGTGGCTGGATACTAAACAAATGAAAGTCCCAGGTGCCGAATTATTTTATCCAAAAATTTCACCTTTCTTGCAGGGATATTTTCTTAATGATTCCGAGGAGATAATTTTCAATTTAGATGCTATATCAATTATTCAAGCTCCCATGTGGAAAATTCATAATTGACAACTACCTAATTACTAATTCTTGAGATCCAGAGCCAATAAATAAATTTATCTGTAGAGAATTAAAATCAGCAGAACCTTGCTTTTGAATTTGTCAATATTCAATTATTAACGATTAACAATTACTGAGGTTAGACCATGAAATTTTTGTATCAAAATAATCGAAAAAATGAACGCCTAGTTAGTGAATTAGAAAATCAAAATGGGAGTGCAAGCGTAGTAAATATTCCTAACGATGAAATATCATTATTAAGTGCGATCGCTCAAGAATTTAAAAGTTGGCGGCAACAGTTAAAAGACATTGCAACTCAAATGCGCCAAGCACCTGATATCGATACTCTAGTCAAAGTCACTGTAGAGCAAATTAGGGAAAAGATTGGTTGCGATCGCGCCTTGATTTATCAATTTATTTCCTTTGATTCTGGTACTGTTTTAGCAGAATCAAGAACACTAGATTGGACACCAACTTTAGGCGAAAATATTCCGGTAATCCTTTTTGGCTCTTACACAAATCAAGACTATTTAGAACCTGTAGCTATTGACAATATCAATCATCTACAACTTACCCCTTATCAAAAGCAGCTACTAGAGAAATTTCAAATTAAAGCTAGTTTGAGTTTACCAATTACAGTAGAAGGTAAAATATGGGGCTTACTGGCAGTAAACAATTGCTCCTCAACACGGCAATGGCAGGAAGTAGAAATTAGCCTATTATCTCAAATTACAACAGAATTGACCTACAAATTGCAGAGCTTTGAATTGCAAAAAGAATTACAAAAGCGAACACAGGCTAAGAAATCAGTAGCTCAAGTCATTGATAAAATTCTCCACGTATCAAGTCTCGATAAAATTTTCCAAACAACCACTCAAGAAATCCGCAATTTACTGCGATGCGATCGCGTCGGTGTTTATCGCTTCAAACCTGACTGGAGTGGCGAGTTTGTGGCTGAGTCGGTGGGTAATGGTTGGGTAAAATTGGTTACGCCTGATTTTTATATGGTCTGGGAAGATAGCCACTTGCAAGAAACCCAAGGAGGACGTTATGCCAAGGGTGAAACTTTTGTAGTCAAAGACATTTATCAAGCAGGTCATGCTCAATGCCATATTGATATTTTAGAACAATATGAAATGAAAGCTTATATCATTGTCCCAATTTTTACTGGAGAGAAATTATGGGGCTTGCTAGCAGCTTATCAAAATTCTGGGCCTCGTGATTGGCATCCTTGGGAAGAAAGCTTTCTGACTCAAATTGGCTTGCAATTTGGTGTAGCTGTCTCACAAAGAGAATATGTGGAACAAGTGCAGACAAAATCTGAGCAATTAACTCAAGTTTTTGCCCAAGAAAAAGCTTTAACCAAAATAGTCAATCGGATTCGACAATCCTTAGATGTAGAAAGCGTCTTCAGAACAACCACTCACGAAGTACGACAATTACTAAAATGCGATCGCGTCACTGTCTATCGTTTCAACCCCAACTGGAGTGGTGAATTTGTCGCTGAGTCAGTAGGTGATGGTTGGATAAAATTAGTAAGCCCTGATATTAAAACTGTTTGGGCAGATACCTACATGCAAGAAAATCAGGGAAGTCGATATACCAAAAGTGAAAGCTTTGTTTCTAATGACATTTCTCAGATCAGTCGTTTTCCCTGCTATGTAGAAATGTTAGAGCAGTTTGAAATCAAAGCTTATGTAACTGTACCTGTATTTTCTGGGGAAAAATTGTGGGGTTTGCTGGCAGCTTATCAAAACTCAGGTTCTCGTGATTGGCAACCTTGGGAAGTTAACTTTTTGACTCAAATTGGTTTGCAATTTGGTGTAGCTATATCACAAGCAGAATATCTTGAACAAGTGCGGGTGAAATCCAAACAACTAGCTCAATTAGCGGAACAAGAAAAAGCGATCACCAAAATCACCAACCGCATTCGACAATTATTAGATGTAGAAGAAATCTTCAAAACAACCACTCAAGAAGTACGGCAATTTTTAAAATGCGATCGCGTCGGGATCTTTCGCTTCCAACCTGACTGGAGTGGCGAATTTATCGCTGAGTCAGTGGGTCATAATTGGGTAAAACTAGTAGGTAGTGATATCAAAAACCTCTACGAAGATACCTACTTACAAGAAACTCAAGGAGGTCGATATGCTAAAGGTGAAAGCATAGTTGCTAATGACATCTATCAGGTTGGTTATTCCCCCTGCTACATTGAGTTGTTAGAGCAGTTTGAAGTCAAAGCTTATATAATGGTTCCTGTATTTTCTGGAGAAAAATTGTGGGGCATACTGGCAGCTTATCAAAATTCCGGCTCTCGTGATTGGGAAGAATCACAAGTCATCTTGTTAGCACGTATTGGCGACCAGTTAGGACAGGCATTACAACAGACTGAATATTTGCAACAGCTACAAGCGCAGTCAGCAAAACTAGCAGAAGCCGCAACACGGGAAAAGGCAGCCAAGGAATTACTACAACAACGATCTATTCAACTCCTAACAGCTCTTAGACCCGCCCTCAACGGCGATTTGACGGTACGTGCGCCAATTACAGAAGACGAGCTAGGCACGATCGCAGATGCTTACAATAATACTCTGCAAGCGCTGCGGCAAATCGTTATTCAGGTACAAGGGGCTGCTCAACAAGTTGCTCAAACTTCTAGCAATAGCGACGCTTCACTAGCAGGACTAACCAATCTGGCACAACAACAGTCTGAGGACATTACCGCAGCCTTAGATGACATTCAACAGATGGTGGACTCTACTCAAGCTGTAGTAGCGAATGCTGAGTTAGTACAACTAGCAGTGCAAAAAGCCAATCAAACTGTAGAGTCTGGCGATACTGCCATGAACCTGACTGTAAAAGCAATCCAAGGAATTCGTGAAACCGTTGCTCAAACCAGCAAAAAGATTAAACGCCTCAGCGAATCCTCACAAAAAATCTCCAAAGTGGTGAATTTGATTGGTAATTTTGCCACACAGACAAATGTACTGGCTCTGAATGCAGCTATTGAAGCTACTCGTGCCGGTGAATATGGCAAAGGCTTTGCAGTTGTTGCCGATGAAGTCCGTTCTTTATCTCGCCAGTCAGCAGCAGCGAGCATCGAAATAGAAAAATTAGTTCAGGAGATTCAAGCAGAAACCGGGGAAGTTGCAGTAGCGATGGAAACTGGTATTCAGCAGGTGGTAGAAGGTACAAGTCTTGTCAGCGACACTCGCCAAAACTTAAATGCGATCGTTTCTGCAACTGCCGAAATTAGTCAGCTAATCGAGCGAATTACCGCAGCAACTCAAAAACAAATGGCGCAATCTGTAACAGTAACTAAATCAATGCAAGATGTTGCAGAAATTGCCGATAAAACTTTTGCTGAATCTCAAGAAATTGCGACTGTGTTCCAAGATTTATCAGGAATGGCGCAAGAGTTATTAACAACTGCTAGTAAATTTAAAGTGAAATGAGAAATAGTTAGGAGTTAGGAGTTAGGAGTTAGGAGTTATTAGGTCAAAGCATTAATTATATAAAGCACTATTTTATTGGCAAATGTAAAATGCTTTGACCTTAATTACTTCTAACTTTTTAGTTAAAGAGAGGAGAAGAGTAATTGGCAGAGAGTATTATTCAACAGAAGAGTTTTAAATTTGCTTTAGAAATTATTCACCTATATATTAAACTGCAAGAGCAACGGGAATATGTGCTTTCTAAGCAATTACTACGAAGTGGGACAAGTATTGGCGCGAATGTTGAAGAGGCTAGCGGTGGTCAGAGTAGAAAGGATTTCTTGGCAAAAATGTATATTGCATACAAAGAAGCTAGGGAAACCAAATACTGGCTACGTCTACTACAACAGTCCAAACTAGTAAATATTGATTTAACTAATGAACTAACCTATGCAGACGAAATCATTCGGATTTTGAGTTCAATAGTCAAGACAACTGAAAAATCAATTGGTCGATCAACTCCCAACTCCTAACTCCCAACTCCCAACTCCCAACTCCTAACTCCCACTCCCAACTCCTAACTCCTAACTCCTAACTCCTAACTCCCAACTCCTAACTCCTTAATTATGATTACAGATAACGAAATTCGCGAACAAGGGTATATCTATTTTCTAGCTGAAGCCCCAGAATTAGTCCAAATTATTGAACAAGAACTATTTAGCTTGTCGGAAGATTATAGCATTGCTAAAATTCACAATTTAATGCGGGCTACTCATACACTTAAAGGTGGTGCAGCTAACGTTGGGCTAGAATTAATTAAGATGATCGCCCATTTTTTAGAAGATGTATTTAAGGCTTTATACAATCCAAAAGTGGTAGTTGATGCAGAATTACAAACACTTTTATTACAAGCTTATGAGTGTTTGAGTATAGCATTAAATACTGAGCTAATCGGCAGTATTGTTAATGATGAAGAACTACTTCATCGAGCGACTTCAGTATTCGCACAACTGCAAGAAAAGCTGGGTGATGCATTTGGTGCTGAATCTCATATTCCTACTTCTGAAGAATTGGGATTTGATATTGTACAATCTGTTTTTGAAGTAGGAGTAGAACAACGTCTAAACAGTATTGCTGACGTTGTTAACAATCCACCAAATAATAACGAGTTTATCGAATTTTTACACTCTCAATCTGAAGTATTTCTTGGCTTGGCAGAATCTCTAAATTTACCTGGATTGGGAGAAATTTCCCAAACGATTATTTCAGCGTTGCAAGCAAACCCCAATCAGGTACAGCAAATTGCAGAAATTGCCCTGGCAAATTTACAGCAAGCAAAAAAATTGGTATTAGCAGGCGATCGCACATCTGGTGGAGAACCTTCTTCTGGTTTGCGAAAACTTACAATAGTGGCAAATAATCAGTTATCTGAAGAATTACCAAATAATTCATTTGCTGGCACATTTTTCATCAATGAAGAACAATTTTATCAGTTTATCACTACATCTGATAACAATAAAAACGAATCGGTAAAACCAACAACTGCCAAGTTTTATTTAAAAGTAATTCGCTACATTTTTGGCTGGTTTAACCACCAGATGCAAATACCAGAGGCAGAACTCAGTTTAAATTTACTAGTTCCCAGATTAGAAATAAAAAGTCTGCTTAATTATATCAAAAACTGGCTGCAAGACTTTCTTAATTTTGTTCAAGATGAAGAAGATAGTCAAAGTCTTTGTATTTATCGACGTGGGATCATTTTAATCATCCTATTTGCAGTTGCAAAATTTCAATATTCTTTGAAAGCGTCTGATAGCCACCTTTCAGGAATTAAAATATTACAAAACCAAATCTATAAATTAGCAAAAGAATATAAAAGTTATCCTCCTGTTACTAGTGAAGAAAAAAATTGGCTTGATAGTCCCAAGTTACAAAAACTGTTAGTGATTAAAGAGATTGTATCTTCTCCATCAACTGATAACTTACTAGAAGCAATATGGGGAGAAGAAACTAGGCAAAACCTTGCCGTTGAAGTCGTGACAACCCAGACTGATAATTATTCAGCAAAGCTTGATTCATTAACTGTCAGTGAGCAGGTAGTTGTAGACGTTTCTGAAACAGCTATTGAAGTCATGTCTGATATAGCTACACAAATCAATAAAGAAATAGAAGATAAATCACAGTATGTTCAAACTAAAAACTTTCGCCAACCTTCATTTATTCGGGTAGATACAGAGAGACTGCAACACCTCAATTATCTAGCTGGAGAATTGCTGATTTACCAAAAACGGCGTAGTCTACAAGATGAACAAGTCAAAGAAATAATTGAACAACTAGTACAGCAACTCACTAGACACCAAACAACTTTAAATGAGTTACGCGATCTACCTTTACAAATACAAAATGTTACATCAGAACAAACGCAAAGTTTTGCAGTGGATTTTGACTCTCTAGAAATGGATGTATATACAGAATTTCACATGACATTGCATGAAGCAATAGAAGAGACACTGCAACTACAAGAAACTACAGAGTCTCTTGATTTACTTCTGACACAAGCTACTCAAATTAGTGATAAACAAGAGAATTTAACTCTTAATATTATAGATAGCTTAGTCGAAGCACGAATGTCGCCTTTAGGCAATATCCTGAATCGTTTTCCCCACATGGTAAATAAGTTGGGGAATGTTCATGCCAAACTTGTAGAATTGAAACTTACTGGTAGTGAAGTACTGGTAGATAAAGCGATCGCCCAAAAGCTCTACGATCCCTTGTTACACTTAGTACGTAATGCTTTTGACCACGGTATTGAAGCTCCGCAAGTTCGCCGAGAGCTTGGTAAACCAGAAAAAGGTTTAATCGAAATCTGCGCTTATCATCAGGGTAGCCAAACTGTTATCGAAGTTCGTGATGATGGTCAGGGATTGAATTTAGACAGAATTCGCAAAAAAGCTGCTGAACTTTATCCTATACAAACTGAAGAAAAAATTAGAAGCATAGCTTCTAGTCTGGCTGAAGCTGAACTTTTAGATTTAATATTTTCGCCTGGATTTTCTACTGCTAATAAAGTAAGTGAAATTTCTGGGCGCGGTATGGGTTTAGATATTGTGCGTACTCAGATGCACGCACTCAACGGCTCGGTTTCAGTTCAATCCTTGCCCAACCAAGGAACAATATTTATACTTAAAATTCCTTTTTCTATGACTACAGAAAAGTTAATGCTAGTTCAAGCCAAAGGTGTTGTTTATGGTCTGATGTTGGACAGTATCGAAAAAATCTTGATTCCCTCTGAACAACAGATTAAAGAAATTAAAGGAAAAAAAGTCTTACATTGGAATATAGATAATGATGAGACTATGGTCAACCTTCATCACCTTTCAAAGTTGGTTGATTATAATGGTTCATTCTTTAATAGTGAGACTCCGTACAACACATCAAATACTCACGACCCAAGCATAGCGAAAAATCCGGTGATTTTGCTACAGCGAAATCAGGGAAAAGTTGCCTTAGAAGTTGACCAAATAATTGGTGAACAAGAACTGGTAATCAGACCTTTAGGAAATGCGATCGCACCGCCAAAATACATTTATGGTTGTAGTAGTTTAGCTAATGGTAATCTCATCTTAGTAATTGATGCTTTGTTGCTAGTAAAATCTAGCGAAATCCAACAAACAACACTTGATATCAGGGCGCTACCAGTAACTTCTTCATCAAATAAAAAAGCTTTACCGATATCAGGGCATACTTTTTCATCTACACCATTACTTGCGGCATCGACTTCTATAACAACTATAGAAACCCAACTTAGTTATTCTCAAGAGCCAGATTATAAATCACCAAAAGTTATTTTAGTAGTAGATGATGCAATTAGTCTCCGGCAGACTCTTTCTCTCACTCTGCAAAAATCTGGCTATCAAGTAATACAAGCTCAAAATGGTGTAGAAGCTTTAGAAAAATTACAGTTACATCCTGAAATTAAAGTTGTTGTATCGGATTTAGAGATGCCACGAATGAATGGTTTTGAGTTGTTGAGCAATTTCCGCCAATACACCAATTTAGCAAAAATACCTGTAGTGATTCTTACTTCTCGCAGCGCTGAAAAACATCGCCAGCTTGCTAAAGAATTGGGTGCAAAAGCTTATTTAACTAAACCTTTTTTAGAATATGAATTCATCTCTAAAATTAAAGAGTTAATTAACAGTAATGCAGATGATTTAGATGGTTTACTGAGAGTGAAAAATAATTAACAATTCGTAATTACTAATTATCAGGTAGATTATTTGGATCAACACCTAGAGAACGTAAATACTGCGATAATTGTTCAGCCCTTTGCCGTTCTTGTTGTGCCTGTTCTGCATCTGTCAAATAGCGGTTTCCTTGCTCGTCATACCAACATAAAAACTCCTGTTGTATCCCCCCGATTACAGCTTGGTGTCGCCCAATACCTAACCCTACCTCTGGCATCAAATAGGGTTCACCTATTTGTAGTTGGTAGTTTTCATCTATCAACTTATACACTTCAAAGGGTTGATGTTGGTCGCGTCGCCAAAACTCAGGGTTATAAATTACGTAGTACAATACACCGAGTTTTCTATATATATCTAGCTTCTGGTCGTATTCACCTCCTGGGGTGTGGGATACCATTTCTAATGTGAATATTGGAACTATCCCATTTTCTTCCCAAACTGCATAACTTTTGCGTGATTTACCACCCTTTTTCCGTTCTACTCCCAAGCTTAAAAAAGCATCTGGTACTACAGGTACTCTAGGATTTACTCCCGTGGTGTGATATACTGCCATATCTACTCCGAAGTACCAATCTATGCGATTTGCCCAAATGGAGTTAAGTAAGAAGAGTAAAATGTTGGGCAAAAAGTTTTGGTCTTCGTTATCCACTGGTATATCGTCTGAACAGGGAAGTTCATCAGTAGTTGGTAACGCATTTTTGAGATCAGGTGAGAGCATAACCGTTGTCTCGCTGGCGTTTGATGCCTTTATTATAAGTGAGTGACCAAAAGTTTAGCGTTTGGGTGTAGCTTCACCAAACTTAATCAAAAATGCGATCGCAATACTAACAAGCAAAATTAACGTCATACTCAAGGCTGAACCAAATCCCCAATTTTGCGTTGCTCCAAGAAACTGGTTATAAACTAACCGCGCCGCGGTCATACTAGAAGCACCACCGAGTAATTCTGGATCGACAAAATCCCCTAAGCCAGTAATAAATACAAGCATGGAAGCAGCCGCAATTCCCGGAAAAATTTGCGGTACGGTTACTTGGAAAAAAGTTTCTACCGGATTTGCACCTAAATCAGCCGCAGCTTCTAGCAACCGCTTGTCTAGCTTTTCGAGAGAAGCATATAAAATCAAAACCATATAAGGTAATAAGCTGTAACTCATACCAATCAATACAGCTTGACTATTGTTAAGTAATTCCCAAGTAGGCAAGCCTAAATTGCTGAGTAAACTGTTTAATAAACCAGTAGGACGAAGAATTGTAATCCAAGCATAAGAACGGAGTAACGAAGAAGTCCACAAAGGTAGAACAAAACCTAATAACAGCAAATTTCGCCAACGCTGCGGCGCTATCTGAGCAATCCAATAGGCGACAGGGAAGCCCAAAATTAAACAAATTATCGTAGTACCAAACGCAAAAAATAGCGATCGCGCAATTACTTGCACATAAAGGGAGTCAAATATTCGGATATAATTTTTGAATCCGTTGGGATTGACTAAATCTCCCGGTCGGATGTCTGCAACTAAACTCAGCTCGAAAATTATCAAAGTCGGCAGCACCAACAAAAGTAATAACCAAATCCCAGATGGTGCAAGCAATACCAAGGGTTGCAGCCAATTTCTGACGGGGTGCTGCAATTGTTCTATTTTAGAAATCTCATTTTTTTCCAAATTAATCACTCCAAACTCCAAACTCCCCACTCCCCACTCCTTAATTATTTTAACTGCTAGTTAATTGAGTCCAATAGCGATCGTAAACCTCTTCAAATTCTCCTACAGGTGTAACACGTTCACAATTTTTTAACAGGGACTCTGGGGGAAACAAATTAGCGTTGTTTTGGATTTTTTCTGGCAATTGCTCAAATCCGGCTTTATTCGGTGTAGAAATATTCAGGCGTTGAGTGAGTTGGGCTGCTATTTCTGGTTGCAAAATCATGTTAATCCAAGCATAAGCTCCAGCTTGGTTGGGGGCTGTTTTGGGAATTACAATAGTGTCTGTCCATAATGAAGAACCACTGCGAGGAATCACATATTTGAGTTTAGGGTTTTCTTGAGAAATTTTCACTGCATCTGCTGAATAACACATTGCCACTAGTAAATCTCCTGCCAGAATTTGATTTTGCCAAGCGTCAGTGTCAAAACGGGCGATCGCAGGTTTTAGCACCTTCAATTTTTCATAAGCTTGTTTGATTTCTTGTTCATTTTTTGAGTTATAAGAATAACCGAGCATTCGTAAGGTTGCACCCATCACTTCTCGAACATCATTGAGCAACGTCATCCGCTGATTAAGTTGCTCTTGATTTTGCCATAGATAATCCCAGTCTTGTGGTGTATTTTTGATTTTTGCACAATTGTAAAGTAAACCTGTTGTCCCCCAGTTAAAAGGGATACTGTAGCGGTTATTCGGGTCATAACTAGGATTTTGAAACCGGGGAAATAAATTCTCTAGACCGATTAGGCGATCGTGATTTATTTCTGTTAACAAGCCTTTGTCTACCATCTTCTGCACCATATAATCAGATGGGTTGATGATGCTGTAAGTGCCACCGCCTCCAGCTTGCAATTTAGCCAGCATGACATCATTGGAATCATACACATCTGCCAGCACTTTCATGCCAGTTTGGGCGCTAAAAGTTTTCAATAATTGGTTGTCAGTATATTGTGTCCAGGTAAAAATATAAAGTTGGTCACGCTGACCATTTGTATTAGAATTAGCACGTACTTCAGCCAGCCTCCAGCCACAACCACCTAAAGATAAGCTAGAAAGTGCTGCCACCCCTTTTAAAAATTGGCGTCTGTTAGTCATTAAGTTAACGGCAATATTCAACCTGCTTTAGATTATATCAAGGATATATTTGGCTTAATGGATTTGTATCAACAGGAATATTCTACTCCCAATGAAATAATTCAAGACGAAATCGAAGCAATTGACCTCAATTATATCCGCGAAGACTTACCTAAGTTAGTGGGTTCTATGCAAGAAGGGGTGAAGCGAATTCGGGATATTAGTACTTCTTTACGAACCTTTTCTCGTACTGATAGCGATCGCCCCATTGCTTGTAACATTGATGATGGCATCGATAGCACCATTCTGATTCTCAAACATCGCCTCAAAGCTTCAAAAACTCGCCCAGAAATTCAAGTTATCAAAGAGTATGGTCAGCTACTATAAGACTATGATTTGATTGCGTGAAAAAACTCGCTCTCAACTCGAAAAGCCTTCAGTCCTATTCCCTACTCCCCAGCTACCTAGATAATTTCAGAAATCAAATATGATTCCTATATTACAAGTAAAATCAAAAATTTTTGACTATTTATTTACTACAAAAGCTGTTGGTAAAGGGACGGGGTTGGGGTTGGCGATCGCTCGACAAATCGTCGAATCAACCCACGGCGGAAAATTGAGTTTTAACTCTGTTATCGGTGAAGAGACAGAATTTATCATTGAAATTCCAGTATGATTTTTTGCTCTTGTAGTTAAACAACTTCAGATATCTGGGAATACTAAATCCAGAAATTGTGAGGATGAGCGCAATATGGTTAGCAGCATGGTCAGTATTCCCGGATATCGCATCAATGAAGAACTCTACAATGGTTCCAGAACCCTAGTTTATCGAGGCTATCGAGAGACTGACTCATTAAGAGTAGTCATTAAACTGCTGAAAAATCCTTATCCCAGCTTCTCTGAACTCTTGTCGTTTCGCAATCAGTACACCATTGCCAAAAATCTCAACTCACCTAGTATTGTCCAAACCTATAGCCTAGAAGCCTACCAAAATGGCTATGTGTTGGTAATGGAAGACTTTGGAGGGATTTCTCTCAAAAATTATTTCACTTCTATAGAGACGCGATATATCACCTCTCTACAACAGTTTTTAGAAATAGCGATCGCCCTCTGCAATACCTTAGATATACTCTACCGAGAACGCATTATTCATAAAGATGTTAAACCCAGCAATATTTTAATTAATCCTGAAACTAAACAAGTCAAATTAATAGATTTTAGTATTGCATCTTTACTTCCACGAGAAACACAAACACTCGTCAGTCCTAATGTATTAGAAGGAACGCTTGCTTATATTTCTCCCGAACAAACAGGCAGAATGAATCGGGGTATTGACTATCGTACAGATTTTTATTCTTTGGGTGTAACTTTCTACGAATTACTCACAGGTAAATTACCATTTTCATCAAATGATGCAATGGAGTTAGTGCATTGTCACATTGCGAAAGCACCGCCATTATTATATAAAATCAACTCAGAAATTCCGGCTGTCATATCAGATATTATCAACAAATTAATGGCGAAAAATACGGAAGATAGATATCAAAGTGCTTTGGGATTGAAATTTGATTTAGAAAATTGTTTATATCAGCTAAAAGAAACGGATTCGATTACAGGCTTTGAAATTGGGCGACGGGATGTGTGCGATCGCTTTATCATCCCCGATAAACTCTATGGACGAGAAGCAGAAATAGAAATTCTACTCCAAGCTTTTGAGCGAGTTAGCTTGGGTGCAACTGAAATGATGCTAGTAGCTGGGTTTTCGGGTATTGGTAAAACTGCGGTTGTCAACGAAGTTCATAAACCGATTGTTCGTCAACACGGTTACTTTATCAAAGGGAAATATGACCAATTTCAACGAAATATTCCCTTTTCGGCATTTGTGCAAGCCTTTCGGGATTTAATCGGGCAATTGTTAACAGAAAGTGATGCTCAACTGCAAGTTTGGAAAACCAAAATTCTCGAAACTGTTGGTGACAATGGACAAGTTTTAATTGATGTCATTCCCGAATTAGAGTGGATTATTGGCACTCAATCCCCAGCAACGGAATTATCAGGGAGTGCTGCCCAAAATCGTTTCAATTTGCTCATGCAAAAATTTGTACAAGTTTTTACCAGCGCAGAACATCCCTTAGTAATATTTCTGGATGACTTGCAGTGGGCAGATTCAGCCTCACTAAAATTGCTGCAATTGTTGATGTCAGAGACACGACATTTATTAGTTTTAGGTGCGTATCGGGATAATGAAGTGTCACCAGTTCACCCCTTCATCCTTACCATAGAGGATATCGTTAAAACCGGGGCGACGGTAAATACAATTAGCTTACAAGCATTAAGTCTGGTGGATATAAATCAGTTGGTAGCAGATACACTCAATTGCGAATTATCGCAAGCTCAACCGTTGACCGAATTGGTGTACCAAAAAACTCAGGGTAATCCCTTTTTTACCACTCAGTTTCTGAAAGCATTACATGAAGATCAATACATTACTTTTTCCTTTGAAACACATCATTGGCAATGTAATATCTCTCAATTGAAAGCTTTGGCAATTACTGATGATGTAGTCGATTTTATGGCAGTGCAATTACAGAAATTGCCGCTGCCAACTCAGAATATTCTTAAACTGGCAGCTTGTATTGGGGCGCAGTTTGATTTGAATACCTTGGCGATCGTTTCAGAAAAATCAAAAGAAGATGCGGCAGCTGATTTGTGGAAAGCATTGCTTGAAGGGCTGATTATTCCGCAGGAGGAAATTTACAAGTTCTTTACGCAATTGGAAACGGCATCGGTTGATCGGGCAGGCAATCCCACTTATCGGTTTTTACACGATCGCGTTCAGCAAGCTGCTTATTCTTTGATTCCCGACGTTCAAAAACAGGCTACCCATTATCGCATTGGTCAACTGCTGCTGCAACAGATACTTCCAGAAGCAAGAGAAAACCGCATCTTTGAATTGGTCAATCAACTAAACTATGGAACTGCTTTAATTACCCAACAGGAACGCGATGAACTCGCCCAACTCAATCTCATCGCCTGTCGTAAAGCCAAAACTGCCACTGCCTATCAAGCAAGTCGCGAGTATGCCAACACGGGATTGTTTTTGTTAGGGGAAAATGCTTGGCAGCGGCAATATGAAATGAGCTTGGCGCTGCACGATTTAGTAACAGAATTAGCTGCGTTATGCGGTGACTTTACGGCAATGGAACAGTTAATTGAAATAATTATAAAACAGGCACAATCATTATTAGAACAAATCAATGCCTACCGAATTAGAATTCAGTCAAGTACTTCTCAGAATCAGCTGACCGAAGCTATTGCCATTGCTCTACAACTCTTGCAAAAATTGGGTGTCACTTTTCCCGAAACAGTTACACAAAACGATATTCAACAAGCAGTTGCAAAGATTAAACAATTAATCGGAGACAGAGATATTAAAGATTTGATTCATCTACCACTAATGGTGGACAGAGAAAAAATTGCCATTGTGCAGATTATTAGTAGCATTATTCCAGCTGCTCATGTCTCTGGTTCTCCCTTGTCTCCATTACTGATTTGCTTATCAGTCAAGCTATCGATTCAGTACGGAAACATATCGGCTTCAGCCCTTGGTTATACCACTTATGGCAGTATTGCTTGTGGTTTCTCGCAAGATGTAGATACAGGGGTAAAGTTTGGTCAGTTGGCACTTCGAGTCGTCTCTAAACTAGATGCTAAAGCTGTTAAACCAGGGGTATTACACGTAGCAGGGTTATTTCTCTTACACCGCAAGTCCCACATAAAAGAAACATTAGCGATTGCGCAGGAGGGGTATGCGGCGGCGCTAGAAGTTGGAAACTTGGAATACGTCGGATATACAGCCCATTTCTTTTGTTTCAATTCTTTTTGGTGCGGTTCGCCCCTGATAACTTTAGAGCAAGACACCCGCGCTTACTGCAATGAGTTGGTGAAATTGAACCAATTGACAACAGCCAATTACTGTCGCATCTATTGGCAACCTATTCTCAATTTACTGAGTGTTGCAGAACATCCCAGTCAATTGTCTGGAGAAGCCCTTCAAGAAGCAGAAGCTTTGCCCTTACTGCTGTCTGCCCATGACTTGTATGGGTTATACGTCTTCCATCTCTACAAACTGATGCTTTGCTACCTTTTTGGGGAAATAGAATCAGCGCAAAACCATACTGTTGAGGCTAGCCCTTATTTCATGGCTGGTACTAGCACCGTTGGTGAACCTGCATTTTATTTCTATGATTCTTTGATTGCTTTAGCTGCTTCGAGTTCATCAGAGGCACTCCAACGGGTAGAACAAAACCAAACGCACCTGCAACAGCACTGGGCGCACTATGCTCCCATGAATCACCAACATAAAGTCGATTTGCTGGAAGCTGAGAAATGTCGAGTGTTAGGACAAACAGCCGCAGCCATTGAGTTTTACGATCAGGCAATTTCTGGAGCTAAAGCTAACGAATATATCCAAGAGGAAGCACTTGCCAACGAACTTGCAGCTAAATTCTACCTCAATTGGGGCAAAGAAAAAGTCGCAGCCGGATATATGCAAGAAGCCTACTACTGTTATGCCAAATGGGGAGCACTAGCCAAAGTTAATGATTTAGAAAAATGCTATCCTCATCTACTACAACCGATCCTGCAACAGCAACGAATCAACCTCAAACACGACGAAACTGTTAGTTTTCTGGAGACTTGTTCATCCACTCGCACGAATACTACCAACAGCACCAGTATTTCCGATACCCTAGATTTTACCAGCGTACTCAAAGCAGCTATTGCTATTTCCAGTTCTCTGGAATTAGATACACTGATCGCTAGCCTTACCCAGATTATCTTAGAAAACTCTGGTGCGAAAAAATGTGTACTGCTGCTTCCTCAAGACAATACTTGGCAAGTTCAAGCAATTACTTTGATTGCTGACGATCAAATACAAACAATTCTAGAAAAACAACTACTCGAAAATTGTCAAGATATTCCTATAAAAATTATCAATTACGTCAAAAATATCCAACAAACAGTTGTGATAGATAATTGCAAAACAGATATTCCTGGGATAATTGGGAAATATATGATCTCACATAAACCCCAGAGTGTATTGTGTTCCCCAATTATTAATCAAGGGCATTTAGTAGGAATTCTCTACCTAGAAAATAGTTTAACTCCAGGAGTATTTACTAGCGATCGCAAGAGCGTCATTAAGTTACTTTCTTCTCAAGCGGCAATCTCTTTAGAAAATGCTCGACTGTATCAACAAGCACAGCAGGCATTACAAGATTTACAACAAGCTCAATTACAAATTGTTCAAAGTGAGAAAATGTCCGCTTTGGGTAATCTTGTTGCAGGGGTAGCTCACGAAATGAATAATCCTTTGGGCTTTATTGCTGCTAGTCTCAAACAAGCGAAACCAACGTTTACTGATATTGTGGAACATTTGAGACTCTATCAAGAAATTTTACCCAATGAGAGTGAAAAAATCAAAGACCATGCCGAAGAAGTTGACTTGGAATATAGCTTATCAGACTTACCAAAAATGCTTGATTCCATGACGATCGCCTGCGACAGGCTGAAAAACATCAGCACTAGTCTTCGCACTTTCTCCCGTGCTGATAAAGATTACAAAGTGCTATTTAATATCCACGAAGGTATAGACAGTACAATTTTAATCCTCAAACATCGTCTGAAAGCTAACCCTGAGCGTCCAGCAATTGAAGTGATAACTGATTATGGAACTTTGCCGCAAATTGAATGTTTTCCTGGGCAATTAAATCAGGTATTTATGAATATTCTGGCAAATGCCATTGACGCATTAGAAGAATCCAATAATGGACGTAGTTTTGAGGAAATTCAAGTTAATCTCAACCGAATTACAGTTATAACTTCAGTGGAAAATCAAGATGTAAAAATATCAATTGCTGATAATGGTCAAGGGATGAGTGAACAAGTCAAACAGAAAATATTTGACCATTTATTTACTACAAAAACTGTGGGTAAAGGGACGGGTTTGGGGTTGGCGATCGCGAGGCAAATCGTTGAAGAAACCCACGGCGGAAAACTTAGTTGCAACTCTGTTGTAGGTGAGGGGACAGAATTTTTGATTGCAATTCCTCTCTAGACTTTGTCATTTTCAATCCTGCTCGATCACCGATCGCACCTCCACCTCCGACAGGCTCAATGCCTCGGTGATTTGTTCTAGTGTTAGTCCTAGCGATCGCAATCGAGAGACCGCATCTAATCGAGCTTGCCGTTCTTGGTCAGCGCGTTGCCGTTCTTGGTCAGCGCGTTGTCGTTCTTGGTCAGCGCGTTGTCGTTCTTGTTGGGCTTGCTGTATTGCATCCTCCTCTGGCAACGGGACTAATCCAGAACCTGATGTGAATAACCGTAGCGTCTGACCATCAATCCCCCAATACAACCCTAACTCATCACTCCACAGCCAGCCTTGGGCATTGGGCGCGATCGCTTCATACTGCCCCCGTACCAGCTGGAAACCCTGAAACTCTAGGGTGAATGGATCGAACCAAAAATATTCAGGAACTCGCCAAACTGATTGGTAAATCTCTTTTTTCTCGCCGTGATCGACAGCCGCCGTTGAGTCAGAGAGCAGTTCTACAATTAAGTTGGGGTACTTACCATTCTCATGCCAGACTGTCCAACTGCGACGAGAGTGATTTTCAGTGCCGAGAACAACGAACACATCCGGGCCGCGAAAGTACTCAGATTTCTTTTGATTCGGGCTGTAGTAAACCGTTAAGTTACCAGCCACATAGACATCCTGGCGATCGCGGCAAACCCAGCGAATTAGGCGAATCAATAAATCAATCTGGTCGCGGTGTAAATCACTTTCCAAAGGGGGTTCGTCACTCCATAAATCTGCGGGAGGAAAGGCTACAGTATCTTCTAGCAGCTGTTGAGCAGCAGTCGGTAATGCTTGAGTCATCGTCTTTACCCCATGCCGAATAGCTTTATTATAAATAGCCATTATCAATTGCATACACCAGAACAGATGAAAATGCAGTTACAAACTATCTGGGTCGATACCTCGCTGTTGAAGACGATTTCGCAAGTCTTGTAAGGCTTGTTCTGCTTTGTCTACGCGTTCATCGGGGGTAGGAAAGCGTGAGCCTGCTTGATCGAACCAAAATAACCAGTCTCGCTCCCAACCTTTATGAATACCTGAAGCTACCCCAATTCCCAATTGCAACTCCGGTATCCAAAACTGTGACTGGGACTGCAAAATAAACTCATCATTAACCCGCTTGTACACCTCAAAGGGAGCATGATTATCCCGTTGCCAATATTCTGGATTGTAAATCACGTAATACAACACACCCAAATCCAGATATTTGTCCATTTTGAGATCGTATTCGCCACCATAAGTTTGAGAGACGATTTCCACGACTAAAATCGGTGGTGTCCAATTCTCTTCCCACAGCACGTAACTGAGTCTGCCATTCGGTACTCGTCGCCGTCTCTCCACACCCAAGCTCAAAAAGCCATCGGGGACGATGGATTTTCTCGGTGCTGTCGGGAGGTAGTAGATACCCATATCTACACCAAAAAACCAATCGGTGCGATCACTCCAAATAGCTGACAAAATAGCCAACAGTAAGTTAGGAATCAGGTTTTGCAGTTCGTTATCCACTGGTGTATCGTCAGAGTCAGGAAGTTGAGCCGCCGTTGGCAGGGGCGGTAGAGGAATGGGGTGTTCCATAGGATAGGTTCACAAGGCAACAGAATAAATCAATTCTACGATCTGGGAATACTAAATCCAGAAATTTATTCACTGGAGGGCAATCTGTGACGTGGAAAAAGTATTTGCCAAAAAGCCAGGGTTTTTGCCGGATAAACAAAACCAAGTTCTTAATTTTGGATAAAGTCGAGCTAAACAAGTTACTATTTGTCCTAAAGTTTTAGCAGATAATTCCAGACAGTGATCTAACCCTCTTTGATAATTTTCAATAAATAAAAGTCATCAACTTTTATTTTCAATAAAACAGTAAATATACTGATGCAGTTTTCTAAGTTAGCTAGAAACTCTAACTATTGCAACCATCAGCCAAAACACTATATGTCTTTTTTGTTTTTAAGCTATGAATTTTCTCAAAATCAGGCTATTTGTCAGGAAAATGAGATATTTCTACTGAGACAAGACTTATGCAAGATGTGCCTGAAAACCTGATTATTGCGTAGTGGTAATTCATGAATTACCGCTACTTTCGTTATGTTTTGCGTAAATCCTATGAGAGATTCATAAAAACTTATTTAATAAAATCTTTTGTATATATATATTTGTCGTTAAGAAGTATTAAGAAATCCTTATTAAAAAATATTGCAATACCTTGATTTAATTGCTAACGTGTGTATGACAGCGATGCTGATGAACGCTCGGATCTAGGAGAAATAAAATCTATGAGCTATACCCATTCAGCCAAGTGTGTTAGGCTTTGAGGGGTTCAAAACGAGAAATTTCTGCCTCATATAGATAAATATGAGGGATTGCAGATTAACCAAGAAATATCTTGTTGCTAAAGGCTTAGTTTCAGTTTGATTTCAATTGTGATTGATTATTTGTCTTACTTTGTGCCGACAAGCAAGTAGCTCTTGCTTGTATGTATCGGCAATAACGAAGAGTTTGGTAAGACTTAAATTTTGGAGAATAGAACTAATGGAGATTCAAGGTAAAGTTGCCCTAATTACAGGGGCTTCGCGTGGAATTGGACGAGCGATCGCCCTGGAATTAGCTCAACAAGGCATCAAGCGGATGATATTGATAGCACGCGATCGCCGCAAGTTATTGGAGGTAGCCAACGAAATCGAGGCTATGGGTACAGAAGCTGCGATCGTCGCCTTAGATTTGACGCAGACAATTGAAGTAAATATTGCTGTTGCCCAACTATGGCGCAATTACGGACAGATTCACCTGCTAGTTAATTGTGCGGGAGTCGCATACCAAAGTTCGTTTTTGCAATCTAAAATGCCCCAAGTTCAAGAAGAACTCTCTGTGAACTTGTTAGGAATGTACAACCTCACTAGTTTGATTGCTCGACGCATGGCCAGCCAAAGACAAGGGACAATTGTCAATGTATCGAGCCTGATGGGGAAAGTGGCTGCACCAACGATGGCGACATACTCAGCAACCAAGTTTGCCATCTTAGGATTTACCCAAGCCTTGCGCCAAGAACTAGCTGAACACAATATCCGCGTCATTGCATTACTGCCTTCCCTGACAGACACAGACATGGTGCGCGACTTAAAATTATTTCGCTGGGTGATCCCCATGACTCCTCAGCAAGTGGCTAAAGCACTCGTCACCGGAATGCAGAATGATTCATCAGAAATCTTAGTCGGATGGCAAAGTCATTTAGCCGTGTTGTGTCAACGCCTCGCCCCTTGGTTGTTAGAGCTAATTTTACGAATAGCAACACCACCGGCACCAAAAAGACAACGGCTGATTGAAAAACTTATCCCTTCGCGTAGCGTCTCGTAGAGAAGGGGAGATGCCGAGGGCGATCGCTTCAACACTCTTGAACAAACTTGTCCGAAACCTTCAGTCCTTTGGCTTTACTCTTGTGCAAAAAAGTAAGGCTCACAGTGCCAAGAAATGCTAATAAGCTGAAAGTAGAAGTAGATTCAGGAACAGACTTAGGATTCTCTATTTTGATCACTTGTCCAAGTCCAGGGCGATCGCCTCGGTTTGTCACGTAGATAGCACCATCAGCACCAATAGTCAAAGCAGTAGGAGACTCTAATCCATTGCCACTAAGAATAGTTGTGCGAGTCCCATCCCTGGCTATTTTAATTACAGAACCATCTAGATTACCTTTCCAGAGGGACTGATTAGCGTATTGCAAAGCATATAAATTACCCTCACTATCAAAAGCTAAGTCAGTAAGTTGAGTAAAGCCATCGGTATAAACTGTTGGTTGACCATCAGCACCAACTCGGTAGATTTTTGCTTCACCTTCTGGAAAAGGAAAACCAGTTAATTCGCTAATATAATAAGCGCCATCTGGGCCTATGGCGATATTTGTGGGTACTGCTTGAATGTCAAATGGCGATGACGATGCACCAGAGGGAAAAACTGGATTAGTTAATGTCTGCCGGGGAATTGTGGCGATCGCCTTTAAATTACTGCCATCAGTACCTACGGTGAGTAATTCATTAGCACCAGTATCAACTGCAACAATATTATTGCCATCTAAAAGAAGAGAGAAAGGATTGCTAATTAGATCGCCTTGATCGGGATTATTTGCAAGTTCATAATTAGCTAAATCAGCCACACTAGTCCAGGAATTTGTATTGAAATTAGCAGTAATAATTTTTCCTAAGTCAGTGTTACCTAATGTGGCGCGAAATGTGGGATTTGAACCATACCCAATTGCAATATAGGGCTTGCCAGTAGCATCAAATTTGATATCTTGAGGCCCAGAAGTATCAGTACCATCTGGTAATGCCAAAGAAGGAAGTCCTGTAAGTATACGTTCTTGCGTACCATTTCCTATTTTGGTGACTGCACCAGTTGTGCCATAACATAAAGATTGGTTGGCAACGCTCGGTGAAGGAACACAAGCTCCACTGCCGCCTGTTCCTGCCTCTGTGACGTAGAGACTGCCGTCAGGGCCAAAAGTTAGACCCCGTGGATTATTAAGATCGTCGGCAATTACCGAAAATGATGCCGCTTCTGCTGCTTTTATTCCTGAAAAAGCAGCAATACAAACACTCAAAAATGTAATTCCAAATTGTTTTAGTTTCATTAGACCCCTCCTAAAATTAAATTTGCGTAAATAAAGATAGAATAGACAATTTTATATTGATAAATACTACTATTTACCGTGTATAGTTTATATGGATTTTACAGCTTCTTTAAAAGAGGTAAACAGATTCAAACCCAGAAACCCAGATGAAATCTGAATTTATTAATTTCGAGTTGTATCATACCATTTCCAAAAATCTTTGCAACATAATGAATCGGCTGTAGAGGCGTACAGATGTACGCTTCTCGCAACAAAATTAAATAGGATTATTGTATATTTTCTAACATTTTTTATACAAGTATAATATCCGAACTGTTGAATTATAGAGATATTGCGGGACTACAAGACGATCCCAGTTTGCATCAATAGATAAAGTTGTAGATCAGAAATTGCCGTGCGATCGCATAATTAGACATACCTTGTTTCGGAGCAATCAGAAATGCTTTCCTTCCCCACAACCCTGACTCCTTTGCCCGAAATCATTGATGGCTTGCCGAATATTTCTGGTTGGGAAACAGAGGTTCTCTCTGTAGTTAACCATGATCAACCAGTATTTTTAGCAACAACGAATATCCGCTTAGAAGATGTAAATGCTGTGTTTGCGATCGCCTTACACATGCACCAGCCAACTATACCAGCTGGAAATGGCGGTACACTGATCAGCAATCTGCAATATATGTTTGAACATCCTCATGAAGGGGATAACCATAATGCAGATCCCTTTGCCTATTGTTACAGCCGCATGGGTGACATGATCCCCGAACTTGTAAATCAAGGTTGCAATCCCCGTGTGATGTTGGATTACTCTGGTAATCTTCTGTGGGGACTGCGGCAAATGGGACGCGGTGATGTTCTGGATAATCTTAAACGGATCACTTGCGATCCAACCTACCAACCTTATGTAGAGTGGCTGGGTACAATGTGGAGTCATGCAGTTATTCCTTCCACACCCATAGCAGATATTAAATTGCAGATCGTTGCATGGCAACATCACTTTGCCGCAATTTTTGGCTGGGAAGCACTAGCGCGAGTTAAAGGATTTTCGCCCCCAGAAATGCACCTACCAAATCATCCTGATGCTCTCTTTGAATTTGTGAAAGCGCTGAAAGAATGTGGATATCGCTGGCTACTTGTTCAAGAACATTCTGTAGAAACTCTTACTGGTCAATCTCTCACTCATAAACATTTACCACATCGTCTAATTGCCCGTAATTCTCAAGGTGAAACAATTAGCATCACAGCCTTAATTAAAACCCAAGGTTCCGATACGAAATTAGTTGCTCAGATGCAGCCTTATTATGAAGCTAAAACATTATCCAAACAACAAATTGGCAGTGTATTTGTACCACCAATAGTTAGCCAAATTGGCGATGGTGAAAATGGCGGCGTGATGATGAATGAATTTCCTAGCGCTTTTAAACAAGCTTGGTGGGATATGGTAAATAATGGGGGAGGAAAATCAGGTGTAGTTGGGATGTGTGGTACAGAATATTTAGAATTAATCGAAGCTACTGGATGCAAACCTGAAGATTATCCAACTTGTCAACCTGTAGGACAACATCAGATTTGGGAGCGAGTTTCACCAGATAATATTCAACCACAAGCTGTAGAGAATGCCATTCAAGAATTAAAGCAAACAAACTCTAATTTTCACCTGGATGGAGCCTCGTGGACAAATCATATCAGTTGGGTAAAAGGATATGAAAATGTGTTGTCTCCCATGTATCAATTAAGCAGTTTATTCCATCAAAAGATTGATCCCTTACTGCAAACTGACTCAGTAGAATCAATCACTAGACAATCTCAATACCGTAACGTTCTTCTACATAACCTTTTGCTGCAAACCAGTTGTTTTCGTTATTGGGGACAAGGTTCTTGGACTGATTACGCACGGGAAATTTATCAACGTGGCGAAAATTTATTGCAGATGAATTAAACTGGGGACTGGGGAAGGTGGGGCCCCCTCTGGGGATAAGGGGTGATGGGGATTGGGAAGACGAGGGAGATGAGGGAGATGAGGGAGATGAGGGAGATGAGGGAGAAATCAATTCAAAATTCAAAATTAAAGAACTTCTGCCCCCTGCCTCCTGCCTCCTGCCTTCTGCCTCCTCTGATAAAAAGTCAGTCAGGTGAATTGAGATTTAGTGCAAGAAAGTGGGAAGTCTAAGTGTGGGTTGCTGGGTGCTAACATCCGAATTGGATTAGCATCTGGTGTTCAAACTTACAATGAGGTAGTTGTGTTTCGAGTTGTTGTTGGTCATAGCGACGATCCTGATTCTCAAAACGCGATCGCTGAAGTTCTTCAAGAATGTAGCCGTTCTCTTGCAGGCTCACTTCCTCAGGCTGGAATTTTATTCACTGCTATAGACTTTGACCATGCGTTAATTTTGCAACGCATCCAGGATGCTTTCCCCAAAATTGAGTTGATTGGTGGAACTACAAATGGAGAAATCTCTTCAATTCTGGAGTTTCAGCAAGATTCTCTGACCTTAATGCTGTTTGCTACAGACGAAGTGGAAATTCACTCAGGTATTGGACGAGGAGTATCCAAAAATCCAGCCCTTGCAGCTCAAGAAGCGATCGCACAAGCAAAGGCGAAGAGTGCGTCCCTGCCACAATTGTGCCTCACCTTTCCCGATAGTTTAACGAGCAATGGGGTCTTAATTTTAGACGGTTTAAAACAAAGCCTGGGAGAGCATATTCCCATCATTGGAGGAATGGCTGCCGATGACTATACCTTTGACAAAACCTACCAATTCTTCCAGGGTGAAGTCTTGAGTGATTCAGTTCCAGTGCTGCTGTTCTCTGGACAACTACTATTTTCCCACGGAGTTGCTAGTGGTTGGACTCCCATCAGCCAACGTAGTCGTATAACTAAAGTGGATGGCAACGTAGTCTATGAAATTGATGGACAGCGTGCCTTAGATTTCTATCAGCATTATCTCGGTGAAGAAAGATTTGCGTCCAACTATGCCATCCATGCGCTAGCAGTTTTTGAGGATCAAGATCATTTCTATTTGCGGGCACCCAATGGCTACGATCAACACTCTGGTAGCGTGAAGTTTTTCTCAGATATTCCTGAACAGGCAGTTGTGCAAATTACTGATACAACTCGTGACAATATTCTGTCAGCTTCTGAGACATCCTTGAAAAATGCTCTTGCCGATTATCCCGGTGTGGAACCAACAGCAGCGTTACTTATTTCCTGTGCAGCCCGACGGCGAATTCTTGGGACTCTGGCAAAACTTGAGTATCAGCTGGTCAAAACTCATTTACCAAAGGCATTACCTTGTTGTGGTTTCTATGCTTATGGTGAAATTGCTCCTTTAGTGAGTGGAGGTCAAACACGATTTCATAATAAAACGTTTGTAACACTGCTAATAGGGACAAAATGAGTGATGTATGGATAACCAGGATGATTCCATACATATCCAAGAGTTGGAAAAGACCAACCGCATCTTACGGAAAAAGCTGGAACGCTGCGAAAATGAACGCCGCCAGCTAGAAACTGACATTGCAACAAAGGAGTTTTTACTCAAAAAAGTCATTTGTGAGTTAGAAGACTCTCAAACAGACTTGCAGCAGAGAGGCCAAGAGTTAGAAAATATGTTAGATAGTTTGCATAAAATGCAAGCTCAAATGATTCAAAGCGAAAAGATGTCTGCCCTCGGTCAAATGGTGGCTGGAATTGCTCACGAAATCAACAATCCCGTTAGCTTTATTTACGGAAATCTCAGCTATATCACCCAATACACCGATGACTTATTGCGACTTGTCCAGCTTTATCACCGTTACTTCCCCAACCCACCTGCTGAAATTCAAACCGAACGCAAAACCATCGATTTAGAGTTTATAGAAAAAGACGCGATTATGGTATTGCACTCAATGAATATCGGGACGGAACGTATTCGAGATATTGTGCTGTCACTGCGTAATTTCTCCCGCCTGGATGAAAGTGAGTTCAAAGCGGTGGATATCCATGAAGGCATCGACAATACTTTGATGATTTTGCAGCACCGCCTCAAAGCCACTGATAAAAGCCCAGAAATTCAGGTCATCAGAGACTACAGCAATTTATCCCATGTAGAATGCTACGCTGGACAACTAAACCAGGTTTTTATGAACATTTTAGTAAATGCACTCGATGCGCTCGAAGAATTCAATGCTTTACGGACTTATCAAGAAATCCAGCAGAATCCCAGTTGCATAACTATTCGTACCTCTGTCGTTGATTCGCAATGGGTAAAAATTGCGATCGCAGATAATGGCTTTGGGATTCCCGAATCGATTCAAAAACAGATTTTCAATCCCTTCTTTACAACAAAACCTGTCGGTAAGGGAACAGGAATGGGAATGGCTATCAGCTATCAAATCATCACCGAAAAACATGGCGGCAAGTTAGAATTGTTATCAACACCTGGAAAAGGAACGGAGTTTATGATTCAAATTCCTATCCAGCAGCAAGTTTGGGAAGTCGTCTAATGCAACGTTATCTTCAATAAAGGGTTTAAGACCCCAACCAAAACACGTAGCATATTTTCAGTTAGGGTTTAAATCTCCATCTGAAAATATCTTTAATTTTGAATTTTGTTAGCGCAGCGTCTCGTAGAGAGCGTCATTTTGAATTGTTAAAATGGGTATTCTGAATTCTGAATAAATCAAACTAAAGGCAATAAAATTTCAAATTTTGTACCTATACCAATCTGTGAATGAAAATTCAATTTACCGCCATGTCTCGCGGTGATAATTCGATAACTTACTGCTAAACTAGTATTTTTACCATTCTTTGTTTCCAGAGAAAAAGACTCCATAATTTGCTGCTGTAATTCTTCAGACATTCCAGAACCATTGTCAGCAATGCGAATTAAAACCCAGCGAGAATCTGGTGCATCTGGGTTACTTGCTTCTTGTGAAATAACTTCTGTGGTAATCTCAATTCGGGGTTTTTGAACAGTTTTTGTCTCTTCTAAATGTAATTGCTGTCGCACTCCTTCATTGAGTAAAGTATCCACAACTTCACTTAAAAGATTCATCAAAACTTGGTTTAACTGTCCCATGAAGCAATACACAGGGGGTAATTGACCATAGTATTTGACGATTTCAATTTCTCCTTGAAGACGGCTATTAATTAATAAAATTATACTATCTATACAGGCGTGTAAATCTACTGGTTTGGGAAAAAGTTCATCAATATGACAGAAGTTTTGCAAGCTAGTAACGAGTTTTTTTAATCTTTCGGCTCCCGTGCGAATACTAGCAAGCGATCGCGACAAATCTTGTTCTAAAAAATCAAATTCAATCTCTTCTTTAATCTGATTAATTGCTTGAGAAACTGATGGTAAATTTTGCTCGTAAGCTGCTATGAGTTTGAGTAAATCTTGACTGTAGTTTGAAACATAAATTATGTTACCCCAAATAAAACCCACTGGGTCTAAAATTTCGTGGGCTACGCCGTCTACCAAACGTCCCAAATTTGCCATTTTATCATTTTGAATCATTTGGGCTTGACTGCGTTCATAGCGGATCAAATTGTCGATTCCCCGAATTTGCCAAGAAATAATATTTAATTCTTGGACATCTAGCAATCTATAAGCACCAGATTCCGTTTGTACGACAATTGGTTCTGCTAATAATTCCGGCGATCGCTTTAAGCTAAGTTGCATTGTTGTTAAAATCGATGTTGTATCAGTAACAAGCAACATCGGTGTCCGCACATAGCTGTAGAGAACAGCTAATGGTTGCTGAACAAATAACTCTTGTCCGAATGGGCGAATCAAAAATTCCAGTAGTCGCCGCCGCGAAATCATCCCAATAAACTGTCCCTGTTCTACCAAAATTACTCCTGGTAACAAGGGGTATTTTTCCAAAAAACTAGCTACTTCCATCCCGGTGTGGCTAATTTCCACCGAGAAGTTATACATTGGTAGTTCTTGGAGGGTTGAATTTAAACCAAGATCGCGATCGCTACCCTCAGATAAAAATGGCGGTGAGATTTGGCAACTGAATTCTTCTGGCACTAGACACCCTGATTTTTTCAAAGACAGGTAAAGAATAAGTTAATATTTTACATTCTGCCACTCTCAAAATCTGGTTTTAGTTTAGGTATCTAATAAAACTAGTGGTCTGTCAAGCTAAAAATCTTTCTCAGGCGACTGGAACTAATTGGCGTGCAATTTATAATCTGGGTGGAGAATATTGAGAAAGCGATGTCTACGACGGGCTACGCCTACGCAAGCTAAACTAAAAATAACCTTTACGAAGAGTGCAAAGGTAGCGTTATGACCTCTGTAACCGATCCACCCAATGCCCTCGCTCCTTTCCCTTTCCCGGATCATACTCAACTTCCTGAGTCTAATGGTACGTTCGTGAAAAATTGGCAAGAGCATCCCCAAAGCCTCCTACTAACTGACTCTATTACACCCATCCTCAAGCAATTAAATCCTGAAGGTGAATACTGTATAGGGCAAGATTTAGGCATTTACTGGCGGTTGACCGATCCCCCTGAAAAAGGCGCAGAAGCATCAGATTGGTTTTATGTACCGAATGTACCATTTTTGCTCAATGGGCAAACGCGACGTTCTTATGTGATGTGGCGAGAGTTTATTGCCCCGTTGATTGTCTTAGAATTTGTCTCTGGGGACGGTAGTGAAGAACGGGATAAAACTCCTTTGAAGGGGAAATTTTGGATTTATGAGCAAGTCATTCGTCCTCCCTTCTACGGCATTTATGAAGCGAGTAAAGCCAGCCTAGAAGTTTATCATCTGATTGAAGGACAGTATCACGTTTTATCAGCAAATGAACGAGGACATTATCCCATAGGACTGTTAGAAGTTGAATTAGGTTTATGGCAAGGAGTTTATCAGAATGTGGAATTACCCTGGCTGCGTTGGTGGGATTTACAAGGTAATTTGTTGTTGAATGGCGATGAAAGAGCCGAACAGGAATCCCAAAGAGCAGAACAGGAATCCCAAAGAGCAGAACAGGAACGTCAAAGAGCCGAACAAGAATCTCAAAGAGCCGATCGCCTAGCTGCCCAATTGCGATCGCTCCGCGTTGAACCAGAAACCTAATACCGTACTACAAATTACGAATTACGTTAGCGCAGCGTTAGCGACGCAGGAGCGTCATTACGAATTAAAAAAGGGCTGGTGTAAAAGAGTCATCTGTGGCTTAATTTGTTTAGACACAAATTTTTACTGCTACCAGGGTAATCACGATGACAAATAGACCTCCTTCCGAACCGGAGTCATCTCAAAAAACTGCCCTTGGCTTTGATGAATTTATAGCCATTCTAGTTGCCTTCGCTACTATCGGAGCGATTCTTTTTTGGTCATTGTCTCGCAAGGATTCTAGTTGGAACTTAAACGGGCTGCTGTTGCCTTCCTCCACTCCATCTCCTAGTGTTCAACCAAATCAAGTATTGCCCTCTCCTACTGCCAAGGTAGAACCTTATGCAGTCCCCAACAACGTTTTGCCCTCTTCTCCACCTGAAGCTGTTGTTGAACCCACAACACGTTCATTCCCAACTAACAGCGCAACTCCTGACCGCGCAATGTTACCATCTATTTTGGTAATTCCAACTCAATCCCCACAACCACAAACACCTGTATCCTCTCCAACAGAACTTGAGTCATCAATTAAATCATCAGCGTTGCCTTTAGTAACTCCGGCAAAACCAAAATCAATCATTCCGCCGCCCATTGCATTTAACGATGTGCCCAATAACTTTTGGAGTCGGCGTTTTATAGACGTTCTTTCTGCTCGTGGGATTCTCAAAGGGTTTCCTGATTATTCTTTTAGACCAAATCAGCCTGTAAACCGCGCTGAATTTGCTGCCATACTAGAAAAAGCTTTTGACCAAGAACCGTCTAAGACTGCGATCGCATTTCAAGATGTACCAACAAAATTCTGGGCAACTCCAGCAATTGACCAAGCCATCAGTGCCGGATTTCTCAAAGGCTACCCGAAAAAAACCTTCAAACCACAACAAAATATTTCACGAGTGCAAGTTTTAGTTGCCCTTGTTAGTGGGTTGAATTTGAAAGCACCCACTTCCCCAAATCAGATTATTAGTGTCTATAAAGATGCTAAAGATATTCCACCTTATGCTATCGGCAAAATAGCTGCTGCTACAACCAATGGTCTGGTAGTTAACTATCCAAATCCCCAAGTCCTCGATCCCAACAAAGTAGCTAGTCGGGCAGAAGTGGCGGCAATGATTCATCAAGCTTTAGTTAAACGAGGCAAATTGGAGGCAATTACATCTCCTAATATAGTGAGTAGGCGTAGCCCGCCGCAGATATCGCCCAAAATATCTCCAGAACTTCCACAGACTCCAAAACCGAACCCAAAAGTTAAATTGCCCACCGGAGGTTCGCCTCAACAATAATTACTAATTCGTAATTAAACCAAGGATCGCAGGAAGCGACTTCTACGGGTACTAGCGTTATAGGTGTAATCTTGATATTACAAATTGTTAAAAATTTCGTCAGGAATTTTAGGAGAAGACTGAACGCCGATTTCCAGCGTCCAGTCTTCGGTGATTTAGAATTAGAGCCTACTTCTACACAGCAAGCTACGCGTAGCGTCTCATTGAGAAGCGATAATTAGATATTAAGCTTCTGGAATTTGTTTACCGACAACTTGTGATTTAAGAGTGGTGATTTCACTAGTTAACTCTTTCCTGGTTGAGGCTTTGAGTAAATAGCGATAAACAAACCAGGCAGAGTAACCAATACCGATCAACTCAAAAGTAGGTGCTACCAAGGGGATATCATTCAAAGCATCTAATATTGCCAAGAGTACTTTAACGGCAACAATTGATCCTAAAATTAAACCAACTGTTACTAGGGGTTGCTTATATTGATTAAAGAAGCTTCCCAGATAATCTGGTAATGTTGCTAAAAAGGTAGAAATTTGCTCCCCGTATTTTAGCCATTCATCTTGAGACTGTGCGGGAGGCTGGAGTTTGGTGATGGTTCCCGTTTGGCTATTGATCTCTGCCACTGTAGTATCTTTAGATGCGGTTTCGGTAAATTCTTGTTCTGGCATTTTCACTCCTATTAATTTGATAGTTGAGTTTTTCTAATCCTGGATAATTACAACCAAAAGGTTGTTGATTAGGTAATGTACTTGTGCATCAGTACAATTTGGTGAAAGGCACAAAAAGATTTTAGTGTCTTATAACCATAGTTGCCCCGTACTATCTACTGCATCAACTACAAGGTAGACAGTCAGTCAGTAGGAGGATAGAACTCAGAAGGCAGCAGGATGTATTATAATCAACTTCCTGAGTTCTATTTTTGGAATCAACTGGAATTCTCAGGTTGTGATTATCCCATTCCTTGTCATTTGCTCATAATCGTACTAAATAAGTACAAATCATGCAAAAATCAGTCTCCCTCTAATTTATATAAGCCTAGAAGCCGATTTTATTCGATATTAAAGTTATCTTAAGCCGCGTTCGTCAATTAAGGCATTCGTATTGATATTAATACGTAATAAAAATTTTTGTGTGTTAACATGGACTAGACTTTTAACCTATTTTATGATATATGCGCCTGGGATGAGGGGGAGCAAGGAGCAGAGGGGCAGAGGAGCAGGGGAGACAAGGCGACAAGGGGACAAAAGGGAATTATTGAACAGTCTCTCCTTTGTCTCCCCCCTCTTCTTTGTCTACCTTGTCTATTCTCCATGCCCAATGCCCCATCTGCAACAAGTATCAAACCTTTTGTTTTTTTTCCTGATTGTATTAATTTTATAGAGAAGCAGTAAGGTAGAGTAGTGGCGTAGGCGATCGCAAGAACTTATTGCTTGCTATCAACCGCATATTGAAGAAAGTAGGTGGTAAGGAGAAGATGCTCTCAGGCGGGTCTTTAGTGCAGGAAACTATATCATTGATCTTAAAAAAAGTGAATTTCTATTAACTTTAGTAATTATACTTAATAAATTAGTTATAAAATTTACTTATATAATCTAAGGTGATGCTAATTATTTAGCAAGCAATGATTTGCTCTTGCGATAAAAGAAGATAATGTAGATGTTAATAACTAAATTAAAGTATTTTGACAATCTAGACTAATTTGATTATTTTTGCGGGAAGGCAAGGAGGTTTGAGAAATGCCAACTCAAAAGCCAACCCCTATCTACAGCAGTTCAGAAAGCAAAAAAGTGTCAGCCGAAGAGCCATCGACAGACGAACTCCCAACTATAGAATTTCCTTCACGAGGAAAACTCAAAGCTAGTTCTTGGCGTATCCATCAAAAAATTGGCTATGGGTACTTTGTAGCTATCGGAATTGGCTTTTTTGGCTCATTGACTGGGTTAGTGATTGCTAGTTACTACCGGGGAAGGGAAGTTAGACAATTCAATCAAGCTTATGAACAAGGACAACTATTGAGTAATTATAGAGATGCAGTAGTAGGAGCGCAATTACATAGTTCTAACCTAGTTGCTGTCTTAGAAAATTCACAACAACTGCAAAGCAAAAAAGCTGATTTTCTGAAGAATGTTGAAAAAGCCAAGCAACTAGAGTCAAAAATTGGTGGATTTCTCGATAGTAAACCTAAAAGACTAGCAGCAACAAGTTCGACTTTACAGACGTTATTGCTGGATTATAAGACTAATTTAAAAGCCTACGTTGAACAAATCGAGGTCGTCTTACAGAAAATTGACTCGGCAAAAGTACAACCTCAGAAGATTTCCTCTGCCCGATCGCAGTTATTAACAATAATGCGTGGTGAAACAGCCATGCAGCTAGACCAGCTTTCTCAAAGCTTGGCTAACATCCTGCAAACTGCCCAAGAGCAAGAGCAAGAAAGGCAAAAAGCCGTTGAGCAGGCGAGAATAGTTGAGCGATTCATCGTGATCTTGAGTATGCTGGTTTCGGTAGCGATCGCAGCTATTGTAGCTTGGCGTACCAGTCGGGCGATCGCTGAACCAGTTATCACTGTAACCCAAGTAGCCGAACAAGTTGCAAGGAAACATAATTTCGACTTGCGAGCGCCCGTCACCACTGAAGATGAAATTGGCCTACTTGCCAAATCTCTAAATCGTCTAATTGAGCGAGTATCTGAGCGAACAAAACAACTACAACAAGCTAAAGAATTAGCCGAAGCTGCTAGCAAGGCAAAAAGCGTATTTTTGGCCAATGTTAGCCACGAATTACGCACACCGTTAAATGCTGTCATTGGCTTAAGCCAACTTCTAGAAGACGACGCTACCGATCTTGGTTTATCGCCAGACTTTATCACCGACTTAGAAACAATTAACGCTGCTGGTAAGCATCTACTGCACTTGATTAACGAAATCCTCGACTTGTCAAAAATTGAAGCGGGGAAAATGACCTTGTATCCTGAGACATTCGAGATTGCGACGCTAATTCATAACGTTGTTCTCACAGTCAAACCAGCTATCGAAAAAAATGCCAATGTTTTAGAAGTAAATTTTGATGAGCAACTTGGCACCATGTACGCCGATCAGACTAGGATGCGGCAGGTATTGTTAAACTTACTCAGCAACGCCAGTAAATTCACTACAAACGGCAAGATAACTCTGACAGTCAACAGAGAAAAGGATGAATTTCGACCAGAGGCTCCTTTGGGCAGCATTATTTTCACCGTTACTGACACAGGTATCGGTATGTCTAACCATCAACAGCAGCAGTTATTTCAACCTTTTACCCAAGGTGATACCTCAACGACGAAAAAGTATGGAGGTACAGGACTGGGGTTAGCAATTAGCCGCCACTTTTGCCAGATGATGGGTGGTGAAATTATTGTCAAAAGTCAGCCAGGAATTGGCTCTACTTTCACTATTCGTCTGCCAATGACTGTGCAGGATTGAGGGCATTGGGCAGAGGGGCAGAGGGGAAAGACTTACTACAACTTCTCCCCTGCTCCCCTGCCCCCCTACTCCCCCTCATCTGGGAATCCTCTGCAAAATTAAGTAATAATAGTCACCCTACCTGTATCTAAATCGTAACGACCCCCGACAATTTTCAATTTGCCTGACTCCACCTGCTCAGTTAAAAGCTTTGAGTGCTTCAATCGTTCAATTTGATATTGCACATTTGCCAGTACAGCGTTTTCAACTGCATCACCCGACTGACCCTTGACCTTTTCTACTGCTGGCTTAATTGCCTTCACAAAAGTACTAATATCACCGAGTAACGATTCGTTTTGGACAGCTGCGGTAACAGCGCCACAACGCTCATGACCCATCACCATCAGCAGTGGAGAACCTAATAAGACAACTGCATATTCAATACTACCGATCGCTTCATGTGTAGCAATATTTCCGGCAATCCGAACATCAAAAATGTCCCCAATACCCTGATCGAAAACAATTTCTGCGGGTACTCGTGAATCCGCACAACTAAGAATAGTTGCAAATGGATGTTGAGCTTGAGCAACTTCCTGCAACCGCAGCGCAGATTGATCGGGGTATTGCGGTTGATGATCGATAAATCGCTGATTTCCCTCTATCAGCTTTTGCAATGCGGCATCGGGAGTGAGGGATTCAGGAGAAGTTGAGGGGATTTCGGCAGCTTTAGCCTGTTCTACCTGCCATAGTAAATCGCTAGCAGATAGCATCATCCCAAAAGCCCCGGTCATTCCCAACTTCAAAAAGTCACGACGTTCCATGAAATGCTTCATTGAATTTATCACTCTCTTACATTGACGCGACACATCTGACAGAACGAATCTCCATCACATCGGAAACGTAGCAAGTACCTCCGAACTTATTCAGGAGTGGTTTGATATTTTCGACAACACGCTTGAGTTCTTCTGGCATACAAAACGCGAGGATGTAAACATTATCAAGCATGGTCATGTCTAAATCTTCTGTCGTTCCTCGTAATCCTTTACCAACAACATTTCGGATTACGGCATGGTTATGTACACCAGACTTGTCTAAATTATCTAAAATTTTGGCAAGCTCAAAGGAGTTGGCGATAATTTCTATCTTTTTAACTACGTGCATATTCTTACCTCCAAAATAGGTTAATTCCGTAGAGATATAACGGAATTCCCACAATAATATTGAACGGGAATGTGACTGCTAGAGCGGTAGAAACATACAGGCTGGGATTTGCCTCTGGAACAGTCATCCGCATCGCCGCTGGGACAGCAATGTAAGAAGCACTGGCACACAATACAGCGAATAACAGCGAATTTCCCTGAGGCATACCGATGAATTTGGCAATCACCAACCCAATGCCTGCATTGAGTATTGGAATTAGTATGGCAAATGAAATCAGGAAAACTCCGGTTTTTTGCAAGTCTTTAATTCTTCTAGCAGCGACCAGTCCCATATCCAGTAAAAAGAAGGTGAGAATGCCATAAAACAACCCTTGAGTAAAAGGTTCTAATACGTGCCAACCGTGTTCTCCTGTCAAGACGCCGATCAAGAGGCTACCGACTAGGAGAAAAACTGAACTATTAAGAAATGCTTCTTGCAAAACTTCCGACCAAGCAAACTCTCGCTTTTCATCGGCGGTGAATATATTCACCAAGATCAAACCAACAATGATCGCCGGGGATTCCATCAGGGCAAGAGCTGCTACCATGTAGCCATCATACTGAATCCCAAGCTCACTCAGAAAAGCGCCAGCAGTGATGAAAGTGACGGCACTGATAGAACCGTAGGTTGCAGCGATCGCCGCAGCATCGTAAGTATCCAGTTTCAACTTCAGGATAAAAAAGGTGTAAATTGGAACAAAACAAGCCATGATCATTGCTGCCAGGAGTGTTAGAACTACTTCCTGATTCAGCCCGCTTTTGATTAGTTCTACCCCTCCTTTAAAACCAATGGCAAACAGCAAATACAACGAAAGGAGTTTGGGCACTGGTGGGGGAATTTCTAGATCAGACTTGACAAAAACAGCAGTCATGCCTAAAAAGAAAAACAGAATTGGCGGATTCAAAAAGTTGGATACAATTAAGCTAAAATCCATATCCACCCCTCTTTATACTGGTGAAACCTGCAATTAAAGAAATTTTTCATCTTTAAAAATTTAACGGTTGAATCATGATGTATCGTGTATCGTTACCCTATGTCAATTGGGTACTCAAGGAGTGAATAGTCCTATTGGTGACAATAGTCTCGGCTAGGTATTACAGCGTTTTTCACTTCAATAAACCACAAGTTAAGGAACATTGCCGTGTCCCTACGAAAATCTGTAGTTGAATTAACTGAAAATAGCTGTCTGTTCTGTTAACAACAAAGAACAAGTGAGAGCTTGCCCAGTATTTTTATGATGTTTGATTCCCCGTCGCTGATTTTACGACAGAACGCGCCGGAATAACTAGCGGCTAACTTATCTACGTAGAAAAGTTAACGTATTGTAGGGGCAATTCATGAATTGCCCCTACACGAACCTTGTCTAAATCCCAGTATTCTTTGATTTACAACAGTTTGGTAAATCCCGTTTGCTGAAATGACGGTCAGATGTCAAAGCTTGAGTAATCCCCTCCTGTGTCATCACCGCAAAGCTAATACAGTCAGTTAGTCCCCAATTGTCATTTTACATCTTTTAGGGAATGAAACAGCCCTGCCCCTTTACAAGGGCAGGGTTAGGGAGGGGTAAAGATGTACTTTATTTAGATGCAAAATGCTGTATTATTTTTTGATTTATTTTTATCAAATTTTAGAAAAATAGATTTTGAAGATAAACATATTTTAATCGTTTCTGCCGTTTGATTTATTCTTTTCTTAATCTTTTAATGAAAATATCCTTAATGCTAGCTAAGTTATCTCATAACTACTATCGACAGCTTTAAATTTGGAATCTAAGTGTTTGACACTTTTACTCACTAACACAGATTAGTAGTTGACATTCTACTATCATTACTCAAGCTTTCGATAACTCTGAGAAAATACGTTTTTTTTAAATGGATTTTCATATTATCGACAAAATAGGACTGAACATATTTACCAAACTATATTCTTCTAACTCTGACATTTAACCGTAATCCCGGTTTATAGTATGAAAAAATAATTGGTTTTTCCCAGTAGAGTTAATGCAATTAGAGAACTTGTCTAGCTGGCGATCGCTCTCAAATCAAACAACCAACAAACATTCTAATTATGGCAATTGAATTAGTCGGTTTTGCCTCTTTACCCGCTGATACTTTTAGTGATGGGCCACCTTCTGGTAAAGATGTTTCAGCCAATGGTAGAACAGGGCCTTTCCCAGGACAGCCAATACAAGGCTTCAGCGGTGTCCAATTTGCTAACAGTAACTCTTTGTACTTCCTGTCAGATAACGGTTACGGTAGCAAAGATAATAGTGCAGATTTTCTACTGCGAATCAATCGTCTAGACCCAAATTTTAAGGGAACAGAAAATGGAGACGGCAGCGTTAAAGTTTTAGACTACATTCAACTGTCTGACCCTAACCACAAAGTTCTTTTTGGAATTGTTAACGAAGGAACTAATGACAGATTACTAACTGGTGCAGACTTTGATGTAGAATCATTCGTTTTTGATAAAGATGGGACAATCTGGATTGGAGACGAGTTTGGCCCCTACTTACTGCATTTTGATGCCACTGGTAAGTTATTAGAGGCTCCCATTGCTACAGCCGACCAATTCAAAACATTAAATGGAGAAGCACCTAAAGTTATTGGTCACAGAGGTGCAAGCGGCTATCGTCCAGAACACACCTTAGAGTCTTACAAGCAAGCAATTGAGCGCGGCGCTGACTTTATTGAGCCTGACTTGGTTGTGACAAAAGATGGTGTGCTAATTGCTCGCCATGAGCCAGCTTTAGCAGTTTTGAATGCTGATGGTACTGTTAATTTCAACAATACAACCACAGATGTTTACAAACATCCAGAGTTTGCCGATCGCAAAAAAACAGTAAGCTTAGATGGAAACACAATTACAGGTTGGTTTGCTGAAGACTTCACCTTAGCTGAAATCAAGACTCTAAGAGCAGAAGAACGTCTACCTTTCCGGGATCATTCATTTGACGATCAATTTGAGATTCCTACCTTCACGGAAATCATCAATTTGGTTAAGGATGTGGAAGCCAAGACAGGTAAAAAGATTGGCATTTACCCGGAAACTAAACATCCAACCTATTTTGCTGATGAAGCCACCTATGTAGGCACTACAGACAAAATACACAGAAACATCAGTCAGTTACTCATTGATACGCTCAAAGCAAATAACTTTACTGACCCCAGTCGGATTTTTATCCAGTCCTTTGAAGTGAGTAACCTTAAAGAACTGCATGATCGCATTATGCCTGCGGCAGGGGTAGATATTCCACTGATCCAACTTCTAGATGCCAGTGATATTGACATCAACGGTAAAATTATTGAAAGTCAGCCTTATGATTTGAAAGTCAGTGGTGACACTCGCACCTATGGTGACTTGCGAAATCCAGAAGGTTTGGCTGAAGTTGCCACTTATGCTGATGGCATTGGCCCTTGGAAGCGGATGATTGTTAGCGTCAAAGGTACTGATGCTAATGGTGATGGCAAAGCCGATGATGTGAATGGGGATGGAGCAGTCAATGATGCTGATAAGACAACATTACCTCCCTCTACCCTAATTCAAGATGCTCACAATGCAGGGTTACAGGTTCATCCTTACACCTTCCGGGCGGAAGATCAATATTTAGCAGCAGATTATAAAGGCAAGCTAGAGCTAGAAATCCAGCAATTTTACCAATTAGGTGTAGATGCACTCTTCTCAGATTTCCCAGATATCGCAGATGAAGTACGCGATAAACTCAGAGACGATCCTCAGTATAATGTAGTGCGATCGCCACAAAACCCTGATGTACTTTCAGGTGATGCCTTTGCTAATTTGGCTAGCTCCAAAGGTTTTGAAGGTGGAGCAATCAACGCCAGCAAAACCAAGCTCTATATGATGCTAGAAGGGACAGTCCAAGGCGATACTCCTGGTGCTTTGCGGATTAACGAATTTGACCTTGCTAGCCATAAATACAGCGATCACTTACGTTACTACAGATTGGATAACCCGTCAAATTCCATTGGGGATTTAGCAGTCATTAATGATAATGAGTACCTAGTCATTGAACGAGATAACAATCAAGGGGATGCGGCTAAATTTAAGAGAATCTACAAAATAGACTTGTCTAAAACAGATTCTTATGGCTATGTTGCTAAAGAAGAAGTTGCAGACTTGTTAAACATCCAAGACCCCAACGATCTGAATGGGGATGGTAAGACTACCTTCGACTTCCCCTTCCAAACCATTGAAAATGTTCTGGTTGTTGACAAAAATACCATTTTGGTAGCTAATGACAATAACTATCCCTTCTCTACAGGTCGTCCTGGCAATGATCCTCAGCATCCAGTAATAGACAACAATGAAATTCTACTGCTGAAGTTGGAAAAGCCCCTTAACCTTGCTCCTGGTTTAGGTCAACCTCAAGCTGAAAAAATTAATTTTGGCTCTACTAGCAGCAATGATATTACCGTTCAGCCAAATCAAACCTTATTTACAGGTGACGGAGCAGATTTTATAGAGGGTAGTAAAGCTAACACAATTGTGACAGGGAATGGTGAAGACACTGTGGTAGTCGGTAGTGACTCCTCGGTGTCCACAGGCGACGATAACGATCAAGTCTTAATTGGCGCAAATGGCCCTGCTAACCAGATTAATGCTGATGGTGGTGCTGGTAATGATGAAATTACCGTAGTGGAAGCCAATGGTACTAATAATTTACTTGGGGCAGCAGGTAATGATACTTTGACAGTTGTTGAAGGTTCGCGTCAATTTTCCTTTGGCGGTTCAGGTAACGACACTCTCAAGAGTCAAGGTAATAATAACCGTCTCTACGGTGGTTCCGGTGATGACAAACTCTTCTCCAGTGTGAATGATTTCCTGTTTGGTGGCGATGGTGATGATGTGCTATTTGCTAGTCAACAGGGTGATAATCGCCTCAGTGGTGGTGCTGGTGCTGACCAATTCTGGATTGCTAACGCCAGTCTTCCAACTAGCAAGAACATTGTGACTGATTTTGCGATCGGTATTGATAAAATCGGGCTCGGTGGGATTGGCGTCACTCAGTTTAGTGCCCTAACCCTATTGCAACAGGGTGCTGACACTATCATAAAAACAGGAAATACAGAGTTGGCTTCATTACTACAAATTACCTCAACTAGGCTGACTGCAAATGACTTCGTTTTCTCTGCTAGTGTTGTGGCTTAGTCTGTTCGCCTAGTGCAGCTTGGCATAAATAACTATCAGTTGAAACAGCGGTTTTCAATTAGTAGACTACAGTAAATAGTTCGTTATTGTGGGGTGGGCATTGTAATGCCCACCCTATTCTCGTTTCGCTGGAGTCCAACCTACCTCAAAGGGGTCACATTACTTATCAGTTGCTAAAATCGCAGTATTCCTTGTTCCTCAAGGTATGAATTCTTTTTGTTCTCTCAAAATAAGCCTACGTACAGTTAATATTCCCATTGCAAACATCTCTAAAGTTTTAATTTTCAATGAAGATGTATTGAAAATAACTACGATTTGGAGGAAATAGGTCAGAATGAGAGAACTAAATCTTAGAGTTAATGCCCTTTCACACAAATATTGTAGGATTGGGGTATAATTTTTTGTCAAATTAGTCTTTTAATATAATTTAAAACCTAACAATGTAATCATAAACTATATGTGAAAATACTAACATTAAAATATGTAAAAATACTTTCACATTTTTTATTTTATCTGTTTCTCTAAATAAGGAAATAACAAGATAATCTTAAATTTAAATACATTCCATTCTTGATTATTCATTAATATCAGTAATTTTGCTTTAAGTTAAAAATGAAACTAATAACTAATTCATTGGCTCAAAATAAAAATGAATTACTGTTGACTCATGGTCAAAATTCATTATCAGAAAACAACTTAGAACGAGAGAATTTAACATTAACTATTTTGAAAGAATCTGAAAAAAACCTACTAATAGAGTGGAATCATACTCAAACTGATTATCCTCAACAAGCGTGTATTCATCAATTGTTTGAAGCACAAGTAGAGAAAACACCTGATGCTGTAGCACTAATTTTTAATAACCAGCATCTCACCTATAGAGATTTGAATAGTCGTGCTAATCAACTAGCAAAACATCTACAATCACTAGGGATAGGAACAGAAACTCTTGTAGGAATCTGCATAGAGCGCTCCTTAGAAATGGTTGTAGCACTCTTAGCTATCCTTAAAGCAGGTGGAGCTTATGTACCATTAGATCCAGGGTATCCACAAGAACGTTTAGCTTTCATGCTGTCAGATACCCAGGTATCTGTACTATTAACTCAAAAAGAACTAGTTGCCAAATTACCTACTCATACAGCATTTGTAATTTGCCTAAACGCAGATTGGAATACAATTGCCCAAAATAAAAAAGATAACCTAAGCACTAGTGTCACTGCTGATAACTTGGCTTATGTCATGTATACATCAGGTTCTACAGGTACACCCAAAGGTGTTAGCGTTATCCATCGTGGTGTAGTTAGGTTAGTCAAAGAAACTAATTATGCTCAACTCACGCCTGAAGAAGTAATTCTGCAACTTGCTCCTATTTCCTTCGATGCTTCCACTTTTGAAATTTGGGGTTGCTTACTTAATGGTGGGCAACTAGTAATCTATCCTCCTAATACACCATCTTTAGAAGAATTAGGGCAGATTATTCAGCAATACCAAGTTACTACTCTTTGGCTGACAGCTGGTTTATTCCACCTGATAGTAGATGAAAAAATAGATGCTTTAAAATCCTTACGTCAACTTTTAGCAGGTGGTGATGTCTTATCTGTTCCCCATGTACAGAAATTTCTTCAAACAGTAGAGAACTGTCAACTAATTAATGGTTATGGACCAACTGAGAATACAACTTTTACCTGCTGCTATCCTATAACATCACCACTACAACCAGGTGTTTCGATTCCTATCGGTCGCCCAATTGCTAACACCCAAGTTTATATATTAGATAACAACCTCCAATCAGTATCAATTGGAGAAGCTGGTGAATTGTATATTGGTGGTGATGGATTAGCTAGAGGCTATTTAAACCGCCCTGACCTAACTGCCAAAAAATTCATTTCTCACTCATTTGATCACAATTTAGCAACGCGCCTTTACAAAACGGGAGATTTAGCTCGTTATCTTCCAGATGGAAATATTGAGTTTTTAGGTCGGATTGACAATCAGGTAAAAATTCGCGGTTTCCGAATTGAACTAGGGGAAATTGAGCGAGAAATTGCACAACATCCTGACGTTCGGGAAATTGTCGTTTTAGCTCGTCAGGATGAAGCAGGTGAAAAGCAGTTGACAGCTTATATTGTTCCTCGCTATAACAGTGGAGATACGCACAATAAATTACGTGGTTTCTTACAACAGCGACTACCTAACTACATGATGCCATCAGCATTTGTGATGTTAGAGTCACTGCCTTTGACTGCAAATGGCAAAGTAGATAGACATAAATTGCCAGCACCAAGTAGAGAACGTCCGCAACTGGAACAAGCGTACATTGCTCCACAAACAGATTTAGAACGTCTGCTTGCAGGTATTTTATCCGAACTGCTCAAAATTGATCGCGTTGGGATTGATGATAATTTCTTTGATTTGGGAGCAACTTCAATCTCAATTCTGCAAGTTGCTGCGCGAGTAAAACAAGAATTTGGTATTGAGCTACCTGCTGTGAAGCTATTTCAGTATTCAACAATTGGCTCTTTAGCAAAGTATTTGGATTCAAACCAGAACAGCCAACCGTCTTCTGACAAGCTGCAAAATCGTGCCCAACGCCAACAAGCAGCTCGTACTCGTCGCCGTAATCATCAACAAAGTGTTTAAGCAATGGTAAATATGCAAGCATCCGATAACCAAGATCCTAGTGATGGTATTGCCATTATTGGCATGGTAGGAAGATTTCCTGGCGCTGGAAATGTCGATGAGTTTTGGCGCAATCTGTGCGAGGGATTAGAATCAACGACTTTCTTTCAAGATGAAGAACTAGATCCTAGTATCGATCCGAACCTTTGCAAAGATCCTAGCTATGTAAAAGCTAGAGGGATAATTCCTGGGGGAGAAACCTTTGATGCTGCCTTCTTTGGTATTAATCCGTTAGAAGCTGTGGTTATGGACCCACAGGCTAGAGTTTTCCTAGAGTTGGTTTATGAAGCCCTGGAAAATGCTGGTTATGAATCAGAGTCTTTTGAAGGTTTAATTGGTTTGTATGCTGGTTGTGGTCAAAATACTTATTTTGCTAACCACATTTCTGGACGTATGGAAATTGTCGATCGCATCGGTGAGTTCCAGACGATGTTAGCCAATGAAAAAGACTTTTTAACGACCCGTGCTGCTTACAAACTCAACCTCAAAGGCCCAGCCGTCAGCGTCAATACAGCCTGTTCCACTTCTTTGGTAGCAATCATTCAGGCTTGCCAAGCTTTAACCAGCTATCAGTGTGATTTGGCTTTGTCTGGTGGTGTATCTATGACTACACCCCAAAACAGCGGTTATATGGCGCAAGAAGGCAGTATGCTTTCTGGAGATGGGCATTGTCGTCCCTTTGATGCCAGCGCTCAAGGCACAATGTTCAACAATGGCGCAGGAGTGGTTGTCCTCAAGCGTTTAGAAGATGCACTCAATGATGGCGATCGCATCTATGCCGTAATTCGTGGTTCTGGTATCAATAATGACGGCGCTGATAAGGTGAGCTTTACGGCTCCCAGCGTAGACGGACAAGCAGAAGCCATTGCAATGGCGCAAGCTTATGCCAACTTTCACCCAGAAACCATCTCTTATATTGAAGCTCACGGTACAGCTACACCTTTAGGCGACCCGATTGAAATTGAAGCGCTGACGCAAGCATTTCGCGTACATACAGATGCTAAACAATTTTGTGCGATCGGCTCTCTTAAAAGCAATGTTGGACATTTAGTTGCGGCGGCTGGGGTAGCAGGGTTAATAAAAACTGCTCTCGCCCTGCATTATAAAAAGATTCCCCCTAGTTTAAATTTTGAAGCTCCCAACCCCAAGATTGACTTTGCCAACAGCCCCTTCTATGTAAATACCAAACTAGCTGAATGGTCGGAGGGTGAAACTCCACGACGAGCTGGTGTAAGTTCTTTTGGTGTCGGCGGCACTAATGCTCATATTGTCCTAGAAGAAGCGCCACAAATCCAAAGTTCAGGATCTTCGCGTCCACAGCAGCTATTGTTGCTCTCGGCAAAAACTAGTCAAGCTTTAGAGGCTGCAACAGCGAATTTACAGCAGCATTTACAGTACAATGCCGAAATTAACTTAGCTGATGTTGCTTATACCCTACAGCGAGGGCGCAAAGCTTTTAACTACCGACGCAGTATAGTTTGTCACGATATTACAGATGCGATCGCAGCCCTGCAATCTTTAGATCCCAATCAAGTAAATACTCGTCATACAGAAATTCGCAATCCAGCCGTTGTCTTCATGTTCCCCGGACAAGGATCGCAATATGTGAACATGGGACTGAATCTCTACAACCGCGAACCTGTGTTTCAGGAAGCAGTAGATGAATGTGCTGAAGCCCTTAAACCTTTACTGGGCAGGGATTTACGAGAAATCATCTATCCTGTACCGAGCGATCGTGAAACTGCGGCTATCTCCCTGCGGCAAACCTGCTTTACCCAACCAGCATTATTTGTCATTGAATATGCGTTAGCGCAACTGTGGCAAAGTTGGGGAGTCAAGCCCCAAGGCATGATTGGTCATAGTATTGGCGAATTTGTCGCCGCCTGTATTGCGGGTGTATTTACTTTAGAAGATGCGCTGATGTTGGTTGCAACTCGCGGTCGCTTAATGTGGGAGTTACCGGCAGGGGCTATGCTCTCAGTGCGCCTACCAGCCAAAGAGGTTGAACCGCGATTGAGTGCAGAACTAGCGATCGCCGCAATTAATGGCCCTTCCCTGTGTGTAGTTTCTGGCCCCACAGAGGCGATCGCGGCTCTGCAAAAACAACTTGAAAGCGAAGAAGTTGTCTGTCGCCATTTATACACTTCCCACGCTTTCCACTCCCCAATGATGGATAGCATCATAGCCCCTTTTGCTAAGGTAGTTGGGAAAGTTAAATTATCGCCACCCCAAATTCCCTTTGTATCCACAGTTACCGCCGACTGGATTACAGCCCAGCAAGCAACTGATCCGATGTATTGGGCTACACATCTACGCCAGACTGTGCGATTTGCCGAAGGCATACAAATCCTATGGCAGCAGTCAGAACGCCTACTGTTAGAGGTGGGGCCGCGAATCACAACTACGACCTTAGCCCGCCAACAAGCAAAAGATATTAAACAACAGATAGCGATTCCTTCTCTGGGTGATAACGCTGAGAACGAAGCCGAATGGACGGCATTACTCAAGGCAGTAGGACAACTGTGGCTAGCAGGAGTATCTATTGACTGGAGCAACTTTTATCAAAGGGAAACGCGACAACGAATTCCTCTACCTACTTATCCCTTTGAACACCAACGCTTCTGGATTGATCCTCCACCTCATCCCAATCGTGCCGCAACTCCCAAACTTTTAAATCCCCAATTATTAGAAAAGACCAAAATTATGACAACATCTCCTCAGCAAAAGCTCATTCCCCTGCTCAAAGAAATTATCGAAGAAACTTCAGGATTAGAAATCACGAGTGTTGATGATTCGACAACATTTTTAGAAATGGGATTAGATTCCTTATCTCTGACGCAAGTCGGGTTAGCTTTGAAGAAAAAGTTTCAAGTCAAAGTAACGCTTAGGCAGTTACTAGAAATTTACCCAAATTTAGGAACACTGGCTGACTTTATCAATTCAGCCTTGTCTCCCGAAACTTTATCTGCACTAGGATTAACAGAAACCGTTGCAGACCCAATTCCAGAAGCACCGTTGCCAGAACCTACACCTACAATCACATTACCTACTTTGGTAGTGCATGAAGTTCATACAAATGGATCAAATGGATCTACACCTCAGATTTCTGCCCAACCTGCTGTATCTAATAGCATCCTAGAAAATGTGATTAATCAGCAGCTACAAATCATGAGCCAGCAATTGGCACTATTGGGTAATAACAGTCAATCTCTAACAATCCCAGTTGTACCTGCGCCGACATCTCAAAATAATGGTGTCAAGCCACAAAATGCTGTATCTATCCCCGCAATCCAAACCAGCAAAGAATCACAAGCATCGGTAGATAATGAGTCAAATGGTGCTAAAAAGGCATTTGGTGCGGCGGCTAGAATTGAAAAGACCCAGACTAAAACTCTGACAGCGCAACAACGCACTCATCTAGACAAAATTATCCAAAGATATACAAAACGAACTCAAAAATCCAAAGAATATACTCAAGCTCATCGCCCTTACTTGGCAGATCCCAGAACTGTTTCCGGGTTTAACCCGACGATGAAAGAGATGGTTTATCCTATCGTGGCGTCTCGTTCATCAGGTTCTAAACTTTGGGATGTTGATGGCAATGAATATGTCGATTTAAGCAATGGCTTTGGCTTGAATTTGTTTGGTTGGTCGCCACCTTTCATTACCGAAGCAATTGAAGCACAACTCAAACTCGGCATGGAAATTGGGCCGCAAACTCCCTTAGTTGGAGAAGTGGCAAAGCTAATGTGTGAGTTGACCAACTTTGACCGAGCAGCCTTTTGCAACACAGGTTCAGAAGCGGTATTGGGAGCGATGCGGATGGCACGCACGATCACAGGGCGTAACTTAATCGCCATCTTTTCTGGAGCTTATCACGGTATTTTGGATGAAGTAATTGTTAGGGGTACAAAAAAACTTCGGTCAATTCCTGCTGCTCCTGGTATTCCACCCGAAATGGTAGAGAACATTTTGGTGGTAGACTATGATTCGCCTGAGTCTCTAGAAATCCTCAGAAGTCGGGCTGATGAGTTAGCAGCAGTGATGGTGGAATCTGTGCAAAGCCGTCGCCCTGAATACCAACCCAAAGAATTCCTTCAGCAATTGCGTGATTTTACTGAGGAAGCTGGTATTGCCCTGATTTTTGATGAAATCGTTACCGGATTTAGAATTCATCCAGGTGGCGCTCAAGCACATTTTGGTATCAAAGCTGATATAGCAACCTACGGTAAGATTGTGGGCGGTGGACTACCGATTGGAGTTATTGCTGGCAAATCGCAATATATGGATGCTTTAGATGGTGGGTTTTGGCAGTTTGGTGATGACTCCGTTCCAGAAGTAGGCGTGACTTACTTCGCCGGCACTTTCGTCCGCCATCCTTTAGCATTAGCAGCCGCGAAAGCAGTACTTCAGCATTTAAAACAGAGTGGCCCCAGCTTACAGCAAAATCTCAATGCCAGAACCGATAAGTTTGTAGCGGAACTCATGGGTTATTTCCAGCAAGTTCAAGCACCGTTCACAGCTTATAATTTCGGTTCACTGTTTATGGTGAAGTCTGCACCAGAGTTTGCTTACGGAGATTTACTGTTTTACTTGATGCGGGATAAGGGAGTGCATACTTGGGATCACCGTCCTTGCTTCTTGACGACAGCCCATTCCGAAGCCGATCTAGCTTTTGTAATGGCAGCCTTTAAAGAAAGTATTGCTGAAATGCAGTCTGCTGGCTTCTTGTCTGCACCCCCCATAGAAGTAACAAACTGCGAAATTACCAATAACAGCTTACGCAATCGTCCTCCACAAGCTGATGCCAAATTAGGACGAGATCCCCAAGGCAACCCCGCCTGGTATATTCCCGATACTGAGCGACCTGGAAAATATTTACAAGTCGCAAGTGTTTCCTGAAGTGCTTTAAAAAAGCAATTGCACAGAAAGCATAGTGACCATCAGTAATTTTTGCAAATAGTAAATACTCATCCATTTTTGTATGTCAGTTGATAATCTACTTGAACCAAGTTCTATAAAGTCCGATGCGAAGCTTCCTGAACAAATAATTGAAACTGATATTTCAAACTTCCGGGAAAACTTCAACTCTTCGCACTTCATGTTTTCGCATAACCTTGCAGGACATCCTTTATTTGAGATCCCCCGCTTAGTTGAGCTTGCAAATACTATGCTAAGTCAGGGTAAAACAAATAAAATCCAGTCTTATATCAGCAAAGTCCCTGTTGAGCAAAAGTGGAATCAGCGACCTGGAATCAAGCAAATTAATGAGGCGATCGCACATATTGGAGAATCAGATTCTTGGGTCATGCTTGAAGATGTTCAAGTAGACCCAGAATATGCTGCCTTGGTCAACCAGATTATAACTGAACTCGAAACTCTTACAGGTAAACCCCTTCGGAAGCAAATGACGTGGCTAGGTGCTTACATCTTTATTGGTTCTCCAAATTCTATTACACCTTACCATATTGATAGTGAGTTGAATTTCCTGTTTCAAATTCAGGGCGAGAAAGATATGAGCCTCTTCAATCAAAACGATCGTTCTGTACTGAGCGAAGAGGAAATTGAAAAATTTTATGTAGGCGACCTGAATGTAGCAAATTATAGAGAGGAAAATCAGAGTAAAGCAAGGGTTTACCATTTGCAACCAGGCAAAGGACTCCATCATCCGATACTGGCACCCCATTGGGCCAAAAATGATAATAATGTCTCTGTAGCTTTGAGTATCCTCTTTTATCTGCGACCTTATGATCTCAAAGCCAGAATATATCAAATCAACAGTTATTTACGCAGACTGGGATTGGAACCCACTCCACCGGGTAAATCTGCCCTGAAAGACCGACTCAAAATTTTTGCTCTGGGTCTTCTATCTGATCGCCGACCAAAAAGTAAATTTATGATACTGCGCTCTGGTGTATTAAAACTCAAATCTCTTGAGGGAAGGCTAAAGCAATTTACCGACAAGATTATGAAAAAAATCTAAATTTTCCCAAATGATTAATTATTAATTAGCCTGAATACAAATCGGTGTTCTATAGCAATTCTAAATCATTTGTGACATAAATATTCTATTTTAGACGCTTCGTTTAGCTTGTTTTTATGCAACGTTACATCATTCATTGTAGACGACAGCAAGCAACTATGCATCTACGTTAAAAAATAATTTTTACAAATCAAATAGGATTGCTATAGATAGAAACTAAAACCAAAAATATCAATGTATAAACACATCAAATCACTCACTTCTTTACGTGGTATTGCAGCCTTGGTTGTTGTTATACACCATTTTTCTTACTACGGTTTACCGAAAACAGGTTCAACTTTATCAGCCTATAGTAATTTTTTTAAAAATGGATATTTATGGGTTGACTTTTTCTTTATTTTGAGTGGTTTTATCATGACCCACGTTTATGCAGAGATTTTTTATTTAAAAGTAAGTTTAAAGAACTATCGTTCATATTTATTTTTGCGTTTTGCTAGAATTTATCCTCTGCATATATTGATTATTTCTTTATTTATTGGATTAGAAGTTGTCAAATTACTTTTCCTAAATACTTCTGCCTTTACTGATAAATTTAACTTAACCGCACTTTTTGCAAATATTTTTCTTTTACAAGCATTCGACCTAAAATGCCCACCTTTATTATGGTGTAATACCTATTGGAATGAGCCGTCTTGGTCAATTAGCGTAGAGTTTTTTATTTACTGTATATTTCCATTTTTATTATTAACTTTGTTAAAAAACAACCACAAAACTGATTTGATAGTTTATAGTTGTACTCTCTTTAGTCTATTACTACTAATCACCTTTACCCGTGGCAATTTAGATACTATTATTGGCATCCCTTCAATAGCTAGATGTGGGCTAGAATGCATACTTGGTATTATAACTTACAAAGTTTACCATAGAGGTAATTATAAAAAGTATTTCAATCTTAATTTACTGGCAATTCTAGCTATAACTTGGATAATTATGATTATGCATTACTACTGGCATGATTTTCGTAACCTTCATGATTGGCTAATTTTACCGGCTTTTTCTTTACTAATTTTATCTGTATCTATCAACAATAATAGTGTAATATCAAAGTTTTTAAACTCAGGCTTAATGCTATATATCGGGACTATATCTTACTCAACTTATATGGTTCATTGGTTTATTCAAGAATTGTTAAGAATATTCTGGATTGATAAATTTTACGATGTTTTTGGCAAAGGATTCACAGAATATCAAGCATTGACATCTTTAGGAGTATTTCTTATGATTGTCTTATTGGCTGCATCATTGACATATAGATTTGTAGAAGTCCCAGCGCGTAATTATTTAAAGTCTACAAGCTTGGCTCAACAATGTATTTAAAGTCAGTAACTTAAAAAAAGATTGAGATTTATCCACATTCAATAAACTGAGAAAATAATAGATTTTTATGACCTTATCACCTGTAGATTATCAATCGACATTAACTGCGGTTGATTTTGATCCATTTGCAGATGGAGAATTACTTCTAACCGCCCCCGCCACAGAATCACAAAAAGAAATTTGGGCTTCTGTGCAAATGGGAGATGCTGCCAATTGTGCTTATAACGAGTCTCAATCTCTGCGACTAAAAGGCGAACTTGATGTCAAAGTTTTCCAGTCTGCGGTGGAAAAGTTAGTACAACGTCATGAAGCATTACGGACAACTTTTAGTACCGATGGCAATACACTCTGCATTGTTGCTTCTCGGCAAATTGAAATTCCTATTATTGAACTTTCTAACCTGGAACCACAGGAACAACAGGAAAAATTAGCTAGTATCTGGCGACAAGAGGTAGAGCAACCTTTTGATTTGGAACATGGCCCTCTATTTCGGGCAAAAATTGTCAAATTGCAGCCGCAGGAGCATCTAGCTATTTTGACTGCCCATCATATTATTTGTGATGGTTGGTCTTGGGCAATACTGATGCCAGATTTGGGTAAACTTTATTCTGGCTTGCAACAGGGTATTGTTCCTGAATTAGAAGAACCAGACTACTTCAGTGAATATGCGATTTTGCACGAAGAAGAGGCGGATAGTCCAGAAGCGATCGCCACAGAACAATATTGGTTACAACAATTCGCTGACTCTGTACCTGTACTAGATTTCCCTAGCGATCGCCCTCGTCCACCACTCAGAACCTTTAACGCTGCCCGCGAAGATTGGCATTTAAATCCCGAACTAGTTGCCAACCTGAAACAACTAGGAACAAAACTCGGTTGTAGCTTTATGACTACGATCCTGGGAGGATTTGAGGTTTGGCTACACCGTTTAACAGGACAAAACGACTTAGTTGTAGGCATTCCAGCCGCTGGACAAGCTGCTTTAGGGCAATATAATCTTGTAGGTCACTGCGTAAATTTACTTCCATTGCGTAGCCAGATTCATGGCGAAAAATCTTTCAGCGACTACTTGCAAACGCGGCGATCGGCTGTCTTAGATGCTTACGATCATCAACAATTTACCTTTGGTAGTCTGGTCAAAAAATTAGTATTGCCACGGGATTCTAGCCGTATTCCCTTAGTACCGATTATATTTAATGTCGATCAAGCTTTAGATAGCGATCGACTTCCCTTTATTAATTTAGAAGTAGAATTTTTCTCCAATCCCCGCGCCTTCGAGAATTTTGAACTGTTTATCAATGCTACAGAATTGCATGGTGAACTTATCCTAGAATGTCAGTACAATACTAATTTATTTGACGCTGATACTATCCGCCGCCGGATGGCAGAGTTTGAAACTTTGTTATTGGGCATAGTTGCTAACCCTAATCAAATTATTGCTAAATTGCCAATTTTGCCAGCAGTTGAGCAACAGTTATTAGCAAAATGGAACAATACTCAAACAGCTTATCCCCAAAATATCTGCATTCACCAGCTGTTTGAAACTCAAGTGGAAAAGACTCCAGATGCGATCGCTGTAGTTTTTGAAAATGAACAAATTAGCTACCGCGAACTGAATCAGCGAGCCAATCAGCTAGCCCATTACCTCCAAAGCTTAGGAGTCGGGTCAGAAGTTCTAGTTGGTCTGTGTGTCGAGCGCAGTTTGGAAATGGTTATAGGAGTTTTAGGCATTCTCAAAGCCGGGGGAGCTTATGTACCATTAGATTATGCTTATCCTCAAGAACGTTTAGCTTTCATGTTGCAAGATGCTCAAGTATCAGTGCTACTAACGCAGGAGAAGCTAAAATCGGGGCTACCCAACCATCAAGCAGAGATTGTTTGCCTTGATAACAACTGGCAATCCAGAGATTATGGCTTAGATAACCCTACACATAACGTCACTGCCAATAACTTAGCCTACGTCATCTATACATCTGGCTCGACAGGTCAACCGAAAGGCGTTCAAATTCAACATCAGAGTGCTGTTAATCTCCTAAATGCGATCGCTCAAGAACCGGGTTTAACTGCTGAAGATACTCTCCTCTCTGTTACTAGCCTATCTTTTGATATTGCCGTTTCAGAAATTTTTCTACCCGTGTCTGTAGGTGCGAAGTTGGTATTGGTGAGCCGTGAAGTTGCGGCTGATGGTACTCAACTGTTAAAAGCGCTAACCACCTCCGGGGCAACCTTTATGCAACCGACACCAGTTACTTGGCGGCTATTACTGGCAGCCGGATGGCAAGGTAGTCCTCAACTGAAGATGATTTCCACGGGCGAAGCCTTACCTAGAGACCTGGCAAATCAATTATTACCGAAGGGAGCTTGTCTGTGGAACCTCTACGGGCCTACAGAAACAACGATTTGGTCAACAGGCTACAAGGTGACAACGGCAAATAAACCAATAAGCATTGGTTGCCCTCTAGCTAATACGCAAATTTACATTTTAGACTCCCATTTACAACCCGTTCCCATTGGTATATCAGGTGAGTTGTATATTGGTGGCGAAGGACTAGCAAGGGGATATCTAAATCGTCCCGAACTGACTGCTGAAAGATTTATTTCTAATCCCTTCAACTCAAACCCTAAATCGCGCTTATACAAAACTGGAGATTTGGCTCGCTATTTACCAGATGGACATATTGAATACTTGGGTCGTATCGACTATCAGGTAAAACTGCGTGGTTTCCGCATAGAATTGGGTGAAATTGAAACCGCACTCCTGCAACATCCAGGAGTAAAAGAAGCCGTTGTAATTGTTCGAGAAGACACTCCTAATGAGACTAGTCTAGTAGCTTATATTGTTGCCGAAACTGCTCAAGATAGCTTGCAAGTGATTTCGCAATTGCGTCGATTCTTGAAACAAGAGCTTCCTGACTTTATGGTGCCAACAATCTTTATGGCACTAGAAGCTATGCCGTTAACCCCCAATGGCAAAGTCGATCGCAACGCATTGCCACAGCCAGATGCTTCCCGCCCGGAACTGAAGGCAAATTATGTAGCGCCCCGCACTCCCATTGAGCAGCAGATAGCAGATATCTGGGCGCAGGTTCTTAATGTCAAGCAGGTTGGGATTAACGACAACTTTTTTGAATTGGGTGGATATTCTCTACTAGGTATTCAAGTGGTTTCTCGAGTGCGCCAAGCCTTGCAAGCAGAAATTTTGATGTCCAATTTATTTGAATTACCAACGGTAGCGGATTTGGCTGAACGAGTGGAAACTCTGCGATGGGCAACCCAAGGCGTTCAAGCTGCTGAGAGTGAAACAGCTGATGATTACGAGGAAGGTGAGCTATGAAAACATTAGATGAATTACTATCTGAGCTACGTCAGCGCGATGTCAAACTTTGGCTAGAGGGCGAACGCTTACGCTATCGGGCTGCAAAAGATAGTCTCACACCAGAATTGCTGACCGAGTTAAAAACTCAAAAAACCGAAATCATCAACTTTCTCCGACAAATTAACACAGCCGCCAGTTCACAAATTCCCCCAATTATCGCTTGTGAACGGAATGGCAACTTGCCGCTTTCCTTTGGTCAGCAACGGATATGGTTCCTGCATCAGTTTGAACCTGATAGTTCCTCAAACAATATGCCAGTTGTGGTGCGTTTTACGGGGAATCTCAATGTTGCTGTCTTAGAGGAAAGTTTAAGAGAAGTCGTCCGTCGCCATGAAGTTCTGCGGACAACTTTTCCAGCAGTGAATGGAAAGCCCACTCAAGTAATTGCCACGGATGTTTCCTTGACACTGCCAATAATTGACTTACGGCAAGTACCAGATGAACAACGAGAGACAGAAGCTCACCTACTGGCAACTAAAGAAGCTCATCAACCCTTTGATTTAGGCAATGGGCCGATTTTGCGGGTGTTACTGCTCCAGTTGAGCGATCGCGAACATCTGCTAATTTGGAATATGCACTGTATAGTTTGTGATGGAGCTTCGTCCGATCTGTTCTATCAAGACCTCACTAACATCTATAAAGCATTGTCGGCGGGAAAGGCTTCTCCTCTAACTCCCTTACCAGTGCAGTATGCTGATTTTACCAATTGGCAATATCAATGGCTCCAGGGAGAGGTTTTAGAGTTACAGGTAAATTACTGGAAGCAAAAGCTAGAAGGTAATTTACCGATCATTGAGTTACCTTACGATCGCCCCCGTCCTCAAGGAGTGCAAACCTATCGAGGCGATCGCGCGGCCCTACTGCTATCAAAGACGCTGAACCATGCTCTGACAGACCTGAGTCAAAAATGGGGTGTCACCCTGTTCATGACTCTATTGGCAGCATTCGAGCTATTGCTCTACCGTTATTCTGGACAAGAAGACATACTAATTAGCTTTGCAAGTGCAGGTCGAGGACAAGTTGAAACCGAGGGGCTGATTGGATTTTTTTCTAATACTCTTGTACTGCGGAGTAACTTTGCTCTTAACCCAACTTTCCGAGAATTATTAGACCAAGTGCGTAAGGATTGTTTAGAGGCTTATACCCATCAAGACCTACCTTTTGAAAAGCTAATTGAAGAACTTAGACCAGAACAGCGAAGTCGCAATAGCTCGCCCCTATTTCAAGTAAAATTCTCCCTCAATCCTCCTTGGTCAAATGGTCGTGGCATGGCATCAGTGCAACTTCCTGATTTGACTATCAGTTCTCTATTTGGCTACATCTATCATGGCAAAACCAAATACGATTTAACATTGGTCTTGCGGGAACAGGATAATGGTCTAGGTATGGTATTTGATTACAATGCCGAGATGTTTGATGCCAGTACAATAGAACGGATGTTGGGACACTTCAAAACTTTACTCGAAGGTATTGTTGCTAATCCCGATCGCCCGATTGCTGAATTACCCCTGTTGACAGCACCTGAACAACATCAATTGTTAGTTGAGTGGAATAGTAAACAAGCTGATTATCCCCAGAATACTTGTATCCATCAGTGGTTTGAAACTCAAGCTAAAGGAACTCCAAATAATATTGCAGTAAGTTTTAAAAATCAGCAACTAACTTATCAAGAACTTAACCAGCGGGCAAATCAACTAGCCTACTATTTGCAAACTTTAGGGGTAGAATCGGGGGTACTCATCGGTCTTTATCTAGAGCCTTCCCTGGAGATGATTGTGGGGCTGTTGGGTATTTTGAAAGTCGGTGGAACTTACGTACCGATTGCTCCGACATCTGGGCAAGATGGTCTGGCTGTCATTTTAGAAGATGCCCAAATATCTTTGGTGTTAACCCAAAGCTCATTGGTTCAGAATCTCTCTGAGCATCAGGCACAAGCTATCTGTTTGGATAGTGATTGGGAAGTTATTGCCGTACACGTGACTGAAAATCCAGAAAGTTATGGCACAGCTCGGACTCTCGCCTGTGTAATGTATGTGTCCGGCTGCAATGGAAAACCCAACGGTATAGCTATTACCCACCGTAATCTTGTCAGCCACAGCTTGGCAATTAGCGAAACTTGGGAGTTGACCCAGAGCGATCGCCTACTACTTATACCTAGTATCAGCTGCGATACTTTCATTGAATCACTTTTCCCCAGTTGGATTACTGGTGCTACCGTAATTTTCCAATCTCAAGAGCTAAAAAACTCGACGACGCAGTTTTTCCCATTCATTGCTCAACAACAGATTACCGTTGTCAATTTACCTACTGCTTTTTGGTATGAGTTAGTTAAAGAGCGATCTGTATCTTCACAAACTTTGCCAACCAGCTTGCGCTTAGTTATAGTTGGTGGCGAAAAAGTCTCACGTAATGCTTATCTAACTTGGGTAGAAAAAGTTGGCAAGCAAGTACGCTGGCTGAATGCTTATGGATCGCTAGAAACAACTTTGACAGCCACGGTTTACGATCCAGAGACTACCACTGAAGCCAGTAACACTCGGTCAGAAATTCCCATAGGAAAAGCGATCGCCAATACCCAAATCTACATTCTCGATCGGCGATCGCAACTCCTCCCTATTGGCGTAACTGGTGAAATCTACATCAGTGGTATCGGTGTTACCCAAGGCTACTTTAATCGTTCCGAATTAACATCTGAGAAATTTATCCCCAATCCCTTCAGCAGCGAATCTGGAGCATACCTTTACAGAACTGGTGATTTAGGACGCTACTTAAGTGACGGCAATATTGAGTTTTTAGGCCGCTTAGACAATCAGGTAAAAATTCGCGGCTTTCGCATTGAACTGGCTGAAATTGAAACAATTTTAGGTCAATATCCAGGTGTCCAAAAAGCTGTGGTGATTGCCAAAGAAGATGTTCCTGGGGATAAACGTTTAGTTGCTTATGTTGTCCCCAGACAAGGGGAGACTTTTGGGAGTAAGCAACTGCTGAGTTTTCTCCAGCAAAAGTTACCTAAACATTTATTGCCTTCTGCCTTTTTCATAGTCGATTTTCTACCATTCAATGCTAACGATCAAGTTGATCGCCAAGCCTTATCTGTGCTAAATCAAAATAATTCTAAAATAGAAAAAACATTTGCCACACCAGAAGATCCATTACAACTTCAGTTAACTAAAATCTGGGAAAATATTTTAGGTATTCATCCCATCGGTATAAAAGACAACTTTTTTGATTTGGGTGGAAACTCATTACTTGCAGTACACCTGTTTTCTCACATTGAAAAAATATTTGGTCTAAATCTGCCTTTAGCTATTCTCTTGCAATATTCAACCATTGAGCAATTAACTAATTTCATTCGCCAGCAAGGGTTTTTGCCAGAAAGCCATAATCAGGTTGAGAGTGGTATCAGTACCAATTCAGGAAAATCGATGCCTTGGTCATCACTAGTACCAATGCAGCCCAACGGTTCCAAGCCACCTCTATTTTGTATCCATGCGATTGGTTTAAGTGTCCTCTACTACCGAGATTTATCACTTCATTTGGGTACAGATCAGCCATTTTATGCACTACAAGCACGAGGATTAAGTGGGAAAGAAGCTCCCTTTACCAAGCTTGCACAAATGGCGGCTCATTATATCAAAGAGATACAAACTATTCAACCTGAAGGCCCTTATTTTTTGGGTGGTTCCTCCTTTGGCGGACTAGTAGCTTGGGAAATAGCTCAACAACTCGTAAGGCAAGGTCAAAAAGTAGCTTTATTAGCTTTATTTGATACCACTGGCCCAAATTATATTAAACAAGCGCCATTAGAAAAGCGAGTTTCTCAACATTGGGACAACCTGACAAAACTTGGGACTCATTACGTACTTGAGCAAATAAGAAACAAAAGTTCTTGGTTGAAGTATAAACTTCAAGAAAAGTTCCGAAAATTGCTCTTTAAATTTTCCTTAAGAATCTGGCGGACTGTACCTTATAACTACCGGAAATTAACAATTGAAGAAGCCAATAAACAGGCAGCCAGAGAATATGTTCTACAAGTTTATCCAGGTCGAGTCACTGTATTCCGAGCAGAAGAGCGCTTTGCATTGGAAAAACGGGAGGTTGACCCGCAAATGGGTTGGAGTGAAATGGTCTTAGGAGGTTTGGATATTCAAAATGTTCCAGGAAACCACGACTCTATTTTTAGAGAACCCCATGTCCGAACTCTATCTGAAAAAATGAGAGCTTGTATAGATCGAGCTATTGTAGACATCTAAAATTTATCTAATTTGCAGAAATAGCTATAGCTTTCAACCTCATCTTGCTTCCGGGATGGGGTTGTTTTATTTGTAGGTAATAACTTCAATTATCTATATATATTATGTATAAATGCGATCGCCAATAAAGTCTTTGGATAAGTCCTAAACCTGTGTGTAGGCGTGTTACAGGCATTTTTTGACGGTGAATAAGGACAGCAAATTACACCGCGACTTTCAAAACTGATTCCCTGTTTGCACTATTTATTGTTATTGATGGCAGATGTGATGTTATTTGCGATCGCAATGGTAATATTGATCCGCAGGTTTAGGCAGTAAATTTACTGGAGTTAACTATTAGCCTTTTATATAAGTTTAATAATTGACTTCTTCAGGATGCCAAAAAAAATCCTGCTTCTACGTGATTTACAGGATATAACACGTAACGGCTGTAACGAAAAACTATTAATTAATAAGAGTAATTATGTCAGAGACCATCCCGATCGCGATCGCTACCCAGTCAACTCAAGACTTGTATGAGCAAATACCTACTACTCACCTAGTTTTCATCGACCCACAGGTTGAGAACTACCAAAGTCTGGTAGCAGGTGTTTTGCCGAACACCTCTGTTGTAGTCTTAGATCCTGACCAGAATGGCATTGAACAAATTAGCCAAGTGCTGGCAACTCATCGGGAAATCAATACCCTACACATTGTTTCTCACGGCGCACCAGGGCGAGTTTATCTGGGGAACAGTCAACTCAGCTACCAAACCCTCAACCATTATGCTTGGCAACTCATGGACTGGGCAGATGTTTTGAGTGCAGATGCACAAGTGCTGTTGTATGGTTGTGAAGTCGGGCAAACAGAGCAAGGTAAAGCATTTGTACAGCGCCTGAGTGAATTGACAGGTGCAGTAGTAGCGGCATCTGATGATTTAACGGGGAGTACTGCATTAGGTGGTGACTGGGAACTGGAAGTTTCTACGGGGGCAATTGTTCCTACTCTGGCGTTTCAGCCAGAAGTAATGGCAGCCTACGCTTCAGTACTAACTGCTCCAGTCTTGTCCAAGACGATCGCAGACCAACAAGCCACCCCAGGTATTCTCTTCAGCTTCACTGTACCAGATGACACTTTCACTGATCCAGATATCGGAGATAGCCTCACCTATACTGCAACTCTGGACGACAATACGCCTTTGCCGAATGGGTTGAAGTTCAATGCTGCTACCAAGACTTTCAGTGGTACTCCCGATAATGGGGACGTAGGTAGTCTAAACATCAAAGTTACCGCTAAAGATGTTGCTGGAGAAACAGCCAGTAGTGTGTTTAAACTCACTGTTGATACTCCTCCAGTCTTGTCCAAAGCGATCGCAGACCAACAAGCCACTCCAGGTATTCTCTTCACCTTCACTGTACCAGATGGCACTTTCACTGATCCAGATGTTGGAGATACCCTTACCTACACTGCAACTCTGCCCAACGATACGCCTTTGCCGAATGGATTAAAGTTCAATGCTGGTAGCAGGACTTTCAGTGGTACTCCTGAGAATAAGGACGTAGGTAGTATAAACATCAAAGTTACTGCTAAAGATATTGCTGGAAATCAAGCCAGTGATGTGTTTAAAATCACGATTGGTGGTGTCAACGCTCCTCCAGTCTTGTCCAAGGCGATCGCAGACCAACAAGCCACTCCAGGTATTTTCTTCAGCTTCACTGTACCAGATGACAGTTTTACTGATCCAGATGTCGGAGATACCCTTACCTACACTGCAACTTTGGACGACGATACGCCTTTGCCGAATGGGTTAAAGTTCAATGCTGCTACTAGGACTTTCAGTGGTACTCCTGAGAATGAGGACGTAGGTAGTTTAAACATCAAAGTCACAGCTAAGGATGTTGCTGGAGAGCAAGCCAGTGATGTGTTTAAACTTACGGTTGCTGACGATACTCCTGTAGTGACAATTACAGACGATATCTTTAGTGTCAAGACTAAGCTGAACATTAAAGGTGATAAAGCAAAACTCTCAGTCAATATTAAAAACAATACCTCTAAAGAGGTGAATGAACTAAATGTATTTACTGTTGACGATGAAGAAGGTAGGATTAACGGCATAGCCCCTGGTGCAGAAGGCTATACACAAGCGGCTCTTTTGCGTTCAAAGGTGGTTTTCTCCGATCTTGCCAATCTGCCTAATGGTTTTAATCCTGCCGATCTGAAAAATATATTAGAATTCGACTCTGATACCAAACTCAGATTTTATCTGGTATCCAACAGTACTACTCAAGCTGTACTATCTGGAAAAACCCCCTTCTCAAGTGTGCTTTTTTCTTCAGCTGCAAATAACAACATAGAAGATGAAGGATTTTCTCTTAATTTTCAGAATTTGGTAGTGAATATTCAGCCAACCAATCAAGAGGTATCTTTAGGTACTGGTCTGCAAGGCAAATATCAAGGCGAACTGATTGATTTACGGAGTGTGACACAATCAGTAACAGCTGAGTTTCAAGTCAACAGAGAGGCATCTTACAATAACTTTGTTGGCTTCTATCAGGTGGCTGATGAAAATGGTGGTATTGACACCAACGGTGATGGCACGGCAGATATTCTCGTTGGACAGGCTGGCTACGCCGAAGCCGCTGTGCGTGGGCGTGTTGCAGGCATTGACTTGGCGGTGGGCAACCAAGGCACTGCAAACTACACTGGCACTTTCGATCCGAATTCTTTGTTTGCACCATTTATTGTTGTGGATGGGAGACCCGATGAAGTTCTCAATGGCAATGGCAATAAGAATGTTTACTTTACATTTTTGGGTGCTAACTCAGATAAGGTAGATCACATTCGACTATTGGGAAATAACACCTTTGGTTTTGAGGATTTACCAAATGGTGGTGACAAAGATTACAACGATATGATTGTGCAGGTCAATTTGAGTGCCAATCTTGGCTAGTATCAAATACTAGTAATTATATCATGTCCGCATAATTAATTATGATTTCCACAGTCATTGCACCCCACACGCTAGATGCTCCACTTGGGGAGACCCCATCGCCCTTGGCGTCTCCCCTTCTCCCAAAGGGAGAGGCTAGCGCCAAGGGAGAAGACCGCACTGGCTCCCCTTAATCCCCTCCCCGCAAGCTCTTAGGGGAGACAAAGCGTAGCTTTGGCAAAGTGGGGTTCTTCAGGTTTAATAAGTAATCAAGCGGACATGATATTACTTAGCAAAATTGGACAACTTCATCCCGGTTGCGGGGTGAGGTTGTTTTGTGCATAGCGATTAGATGGACTCACTATTAATTAAACTAGTAAATTTACTGAAGGCACTTGTTGTCTTTCCTTCATAAATTTAATAGTTGATTCCTCTAGGGTGACAAACAGTCTTCCTCTTTACTTTTCCAGTTAATTTTTATTAAATTAAGCGAGCAAAAAAGTGATGGAGAATTATTTCATAATTAGGTATAGGTGGTTCTTAACGAGGAAAGTTCCTGTTTTTCGCCATTAGTGATATTGTCAATCCTTGTATTCAAGAATTTGTAAAAAATAATTTAGAAATTTAAAGTTTTTTTTATTACATAATTCTTAATTAGGGTATTTACTTAGGAAAGCATCTGTGATATTTTCATGTTGACTATCATAAAGTAAAATATGCACCGCTAAATTTAACAACCACGTTTATGTGTTTTGGTTTGATAATGAGTATCCATCTTGCATAGTTGCAATAGTAATATATTGATTTTAATTTTGTATAAATTATGTAGCGTTAACCAAGTGATAACTTGTCCTCAATATATTTACAGTATGCTTTATTTTGAGAAACACATAACAATCGTAACCGTGTGATATAAATACAGGTCTGCAATTAGACGAACTTGCCCTCTGTGCTTTTACATATTTAAACACCTGAATTCCACAGAAGTCTTGTCACTGCTGGCATAAAACCAAACACTGCCACTGTTAGTAAAAGAGATACCCCCCCTAATGTTTTCGACTTAATTCCTCTCTTTAACTTGTTTTATATGACTTATATTAAGAACACTTTTCCCGAATTTCTCACCACCCTAGAGGGGTTTGATCAGTTGCCAGATGGGGCGATCGCTAATCTATCAGAACAACTGCAAGCTTGGCGCTATCGCATAGGTCAGAAAATCATCGGTAAAGAAAGCCTCCCGGAACGCATCACCATCATTTATGAAGGACAAGTGCGGCTGTTGGGATACGACCCCCAGACGCAAATGCCAATCACCCTAAAATTACTACAACCTGGGGAAATTATCGGCGAAATCGGTTTGTTACGCGATGTCGCCTGTGAAACAGCGATCGCTTCCACTGAAGTAGTCTGTTTAACCTTGAGTGCATCAGCATATTTTAGCTTTCTGGCTTCATACCCAGCTTTTGCTGACGCTCGTAAGAACCGCAGTTATTTGGTAGAAGTTTTCGATATTCTCGGTTCCTATTGGCAAAAGCAAGCGATCGCTACTTTAAATCTCAGAGAACTGACAGAAAAAGCTTTACCCGAGGCGAAAATACATTATCTCCCTTTAGGAAAAACTCCCTTCAACCAACTGGATAGCAAAAGCGTTTGGTTTGTGAGTGGTGGTGGTACAGTCACGAATTTCTCACCTGGCGATCGCCTAGAATCAGACGATGACAGAGACAAGATCCAGGTCATCGGTCAAAACCCCGCACGCTTGCTTGGTATACATCCGTCAGATTTGATCTTAGAAGATAGTCATCAGATAGAACTTGCGGTAACTGAAACCAGAGTAGATAGAGATAGCGCTGACGACCTAGATATTATTCCCTACGCATCAAACGAAATAGTTCCACAGACAGCCCCCCAAACTTCAAATAATTCGTCAAAACAAAAATACCCATTTTTTGGCGGTAAAGGAGAACTAAATTCAGCCTTTGCCTGCTTCCAAATGATTGCGAAGCACCTAGAAATGCCGTTTCGTCGAGAGGTGGTTCGCCGCATCTTAACTGAGCAAATCAAACGTCAGGGAACTATATCGTTTCAAGTTACTGCTTACCTAGCAGAGTCAATTGGACTTAAAGCGCAGTTGATAGAGCTACCAGTCGCTTCAGTGACGCGCATTCCGACACCGGCGCTGATTCGTTATGGTGATAATTTTGCCGTTTTATATGAAGTAAATGCAAATACCGTGGTTGTGGGTGTCCCATCCAAAGGAATTGTGCGTTGCAAACCCGCTCAATTGGTTGAACAATTAGATGTCGATCCAACTGACTTTCCGCCCAAAATTAGGGTATTACTGCTGAACGCTACCAATCAAACGCCGCAAGAGCGTTTTAGCTTGCGGTGGTTTATACCCTATTTGTCACGCCACCGTCGAGTCCTGATAGAGGTCTTTATCGCTTCCTTTTTCGTGCAGTTGGCAGCGTTGGCAAATCCTTTAGTCGTTCAGTTAATTATCGACAAAGTTATCACTCAAAATAGTATTGGCACACTACATATTTTGGGGATTTTGCTATTAGTAGTCGGACTATTTGAAGCAGTGTTGACTACCTTACGAACCTACTTATTTGTCGATACCACTAATCGGATCGATATGGGTTTAGGGTCGCAAATCATTGACCACTTACTACGTCTACCGCTGCGCTATTTTGAACGCCGACCGGTGGGTGAACTTTCCACTCGCATCAACGAATTAGAAAATATCCGGCAATTCCTCACGGGTACTGCCTTAACAGTGGGGTTAGATGCTCTATTCTCGTTGGTTTATATCGGTGTAATGCTGATTTACAGTTGGCAACTCACCTTAGTTGGCTTAAGCACAATCCCTGTGTTTGTATTGATTACCTTAGTCGCTTCTCCCACTATTAGCAGACAGTTACGTGCCAAAGCCGAACGCAACGCCGAAACTCAATCTTATTTAGTGGAGGTGATGTCAGGCATTCAAACAGTAAAAGCCCAAAATATCGAATTGCGATCGCGCTTTTCTTGGCAAGAGCGTTACGCCCGATTTGTCGCCGCTGGTTTTAAAACAGTTGTGACTTCTACACTTGCTAACTCTACCAGTAACTTTCTCAACAAACTCAGCAGCTTACTAGTTTTGTGGGTAGGAGCTTATTTAGTACTGCAACAAGAATTAACTTTAGGCGAATTAATTGCCTTTAGGATTATATCGGGTTACGTCACCAGCCCAATATTACGTTTAGCTCAACTCTGGCAAAGCTTCCAAGAAACTGCCTTGTCTCTAGAGCGTTTAAGCGATATTGTCGATACCCCACAAGAAGCAGAAACAGATCGCTACAATATACCTTTACCTACCATTAAGGGAGCAGTGAAATATGAAAATGTTTCCTTCCGCTTTGGCACAAGTGGGCCTCTGCAACTTTCTAATGTCAACCTGGAATTTGCCCCAGGTAAATTTATCGGCATTGTCGGGCAAAGTGGGTCTGGTAAAAGTACGATGATGAAATTACTGCTGAGACTTTACGAAACTGAGTCTGGCAGAATTTTGATTGATGGTTATGATATCGCCAAAGTGGAACTTTATTCGTTGCGACGACAAATTGGCGTAGTTCCCCAAGAGACATTATTGTTTGACGGCAGCGTTCAGGAAAATATTGCCCTCACCAATCCCGATGCCACAACCGAAGAAATTATCGAGGCGGCTCAGGTTGCGTGCGCCCACGAGTTTATCATGAACTTACCCAACGGTTACAACACGCGGGTGGGAGAACGGGGTTCTGCACTTTCAGGTGGACAACGACAAAGAATTGCGATCGCTCGTTCTGTTTTACAACGACCAAAACTATTAGTTTTAGATGAAGCAACTAGCGCATTAGATTATCCCACAGAACGGCAAATATGTCTCAACTTAGCCAAAGCATTCAAGGGTGATACAGTATTTTTTATTACCCACCGACTGAACACTGTAAGTAATGCAGACATGATTGTTGTAATGGATAATAGCAGGGTTATAGAACAAGGTAGCCATCAAGAATTAATGGCTGCGAAAGGTCATTATTATTACCTGTATCAGCAACAAGATGTAAACTTGTAATTAGTCATTCTTGAGGGCAAAGGTTTTTGGCATCGGGAAACATTGCCCATCTTACAAAAAAGTCAAAATCCAAAATCCAAAATCGTTATGACTCAACTTAATGGGAATCATCTCAACGGCAATCAGAAAAACGGCAATCAGAAAAATGGAGTGAAGCACGATTCACAGGTACTGACAAAACAACAGAAAGCTATTCAAGAGTCTTTTACTAACTCCAACACTCAAGAATTTGAGCAATCCATTGTCTTGCGCCAATCTCCAATTTGGTCGCGTACAATCATGGTTACACTCATGGGGCTAGCCTGTTTTGGAATTGCTTGGACTTATTTTGCCAAAATTGAGCAAGTAGTGCCAGCAACAGGGCAATTAAAACCCCAAGGAACAGTCAAAGAAGTTCAGGCTCCTGTTAGTGGAGTGGTGAAAACAGTTAATGTTAAAGATGGACAAGAAGTCAAGCCAGGAACATTACTGCTAACTTTTGATTCCATAGCCTCTGTTGCCGAATTAAATTCTTTGAATAAAATTCGCCTTGCATTAATTAAAGAAAACCAGATTTATCGCCGATTGATGAATGCAAGTACTGCCACTGGCTCGGAACTGTTATATTTGCGCGGTAATTTGCCACAAGAAACTGCTTTTCTACTGAAAAGTCGAGCAGCATTACTAGCAGAAAATGAATTATTCCGCACTCAATTAAAAAATTCTGGTCAAGATTCTGGAGTAGGAATTGATGAACAACAACTTCTACGAGTGGCCAAACAAGAATTAGACTCTCGCTCCTCATCGGCGCGATTAGAAGTAGAAAAAACCAAAAAACAATTTACTCAAAATCAAATTAAACTGCAAGATAGTAAATCAAGTTTAGCTATTCAACAGGGGATTTTAAATAAACTGAAGGTATTAGCAGAAGAAGGTGGTATTTCTCAACTTCAGTATCTTAATCAGCAACAAGAAGTACAAAACCGCACGGCGGAAGTAGCGCAACTAGGTGAAGAAGTGAAACGCCTCCAGTTTGATATAGAAAAAGGACAACAAGATTTAAGCAATACGGTAGCTGTTTCTGATAAAAACATTTTGGATAAAATAGCTCAGAACAAACAGCAGATTGCCACAATCGATAGCCAATTCATGAAAGTTGTGCTGGATAATGAGCAGCGTTTGGCAGATGTCAATAGTAAAATATCTCAATCACAGTTAAACGTTAAATATCAAGAACTCCGCGCACCTGTGGCGGGAACAGTTTTCGATTTGCAAGCAAAAAATCCTGGATTTGTCGCAACTCCAACTACAAAACTGTTGCAAATTGTCCCCAAGGAAAACTATATCGCTGAAGTTTTCATCACTAACAAAGATATTGGGTTTGTGCGAAAAGGTATGAAAGTAGATGTCAGAATTGACTCCTTTCCTTACAGCGAGTTTGGCGATATCAAGGGAGAAGTGACTGGGATAGGTTCAGATGCATTACCACCAGACGAAACCCATCAGTTTTACAGATTTCCGGCAAAAGTCGCATTAGATAAACAATCCCTAGTGATTAAGGGCAAAAAAGTTAACTTGCAATCAGGTATGTCCATCAGTGCCAATATAAAAGTGCGCGAAGACAGAACTGTGCTTAGTTTATTCACTGAAATGTTTACCAAGCAAGTTGATGCTCTTAAACAAGTACGATGAAGAGGGTTGAGTTAAAAGATTGCAGTGGCTCTACAAGGGAAGTTGCTCCTTCACCAAGTACATTCGTACTGAGCACTTTTTTCTCTTTTAGCAACGCCAGTTGCTACAACGGATAGCGCAGCGTTAGCGAGTACTCGAGCGTCGGGAACCTCCGCAACGCACTGGCTCCTTAGCACTGGCTCAACGCTTTGCTACCCCTAACAGCACTCTTCATAATGGTTAATTCTCAACGCATCGAACCTGCTCCCGGACAAGAATCAGTTTGGGATTATCCCCGTCCTCCTCTTTTGGAGGACACAACCAAACATATCCAAATAATCTTTAACGGAGTAGTAATTGTAGATACTCACAACGCCAAACGTGTTTTAGAAACTAGTCATCCTCCTTCTTACTACATTCCCCCAGCGGATATCAAAATGGAATATCTACAGATGACTCCGCAATCTAGCTTTTGTGAGTGGAAGGGAAGTGCTGGTTACTACACAATCCGAGTTGGTGATAAAGAAGTCCATAATGCTGCCTGGTTCTACCCCAAACCCACACCAGCCTTTGAATCTATTAAGGACTATGTAGCTTTTTATGCTCATTTAATGGATCAATGCTACGTTAATGGCGAAGAAGTGCAACCACAACCAGGTAACTTCTACGGTGGTTGGATAACCAGTGATATTGTTGGGCCATTCAAAGGCGCTCCTGGTACTTGGGGATGGTGAATCAATTTTGGATTGCATTGGTATCGTGTACATCTGATAAATCTGAATAATATCAAGTTCGGGTGATTACTTGTAACAAAATATTTCAATTTATCACTTTAACAATGCTTACAACCAAGGACTTGCTAATGATCTGATTGCTTATCTGGTTTCCTCCCAAAACCGTGATTTAGGAATCGTCACTCGATTTTAGATTTTGGATTGACGATAGCGAAGCGTTAGCGAGTCCGCGTCAAGAGCGCGTCTCGTAGAGAGCGTATGCGTGGATTAACCTCTCCTTATAAAGAAGAGGCTTAAATATTGAAAATTTTTGTTTTTTTCTCCGTAAACAGAGAGGCTTGAAACCGTTTTTTGGATTCTAGATTTAGATTTAATCCAAAATCCAAAATCTAAAATCCTTGCATTGTCTCGGTCAAATATTCACGACTATCCAGACACAAACCGCTTTTGGACTTGTCTCCACACCCTGTTTGACATTAGGGCAATTGCTTTAAGTTGTCACCAATAACCAGAAGCTGAAAACGAGATTTTAAAAGGGTTTTAGCTTAAGTTTACACCAATGGGTCGTAATGCTCCTACTTTTTCATTTCGGTTTTTGATACATCACCGACCACTTTTAAAAATCCTCTAAGAAGTTTTAGTTATCTTCTTCAATTGACTTTCCAAAATTGGAAAGTCAATTTCCTAATTTGACGATGTGCGTCTAATCAAATTTATTTATTGTAAAAGAGTGCAGTGAAGGCGAACACCTAAAACACCAGCGGTGCACAGACTCAACTTACTAATCTACCTTAATCAACTAAGGAGAAGAACAATGTCGTACATCAGAAACGGGAGTAGGGAGTAGGGAGTAGGGAATAGGGCTGAAGGCTTTTCGAGTTGAGGGCGAGTTTTTTCACGCAATCAAATCATAGTCCTATATTTCTTCTTGCAGATTAGAATCCTCTGGAAAAACATAAAACACAAAAGAATGCTCTCACTTTCGCTAATAGCTGAGTAACATCCTTTTGTTGTAGTTCGTAGGGGCGAGGTCGTTTTAGCTCCTACTTTTTCACTTTAATGAAAATACTAAAAAATCAACATAAATGGTAATATTCATAGCTTAATTTGTGCGTATAAATATGCAAACAGCATGAGAATGAAGTCGCACATTACATAACCAAGTAATCCCCGAAGTTTTTATGAAATACCAGGTTGTTCTCCAACACAGTGAAGAAGATTGCGGCGCTGCTTGCCTTGCAACTATTGCCAAACATTACGGACGTACTTTAACTCTAGGCCGGGTACGAGAAGCGGTAGGAACTCTTTCGCAAGGTACTACTTTGCTTGGTTTGAATCGAGGTGCAGAAGCTTTAGGATTTAATGTCCGTCAAGTCAAAGCTTCTGCTCAATTGATCGACAGTTTAGATAAGGCTCCAATGCCCGCAATTATACATTGGAAAGGCTACCACTGGGTAGTTTTATACGGGCAAAAAGGAAACAAATATGTGATTTGCGATCCTGGCGTTGGTATCCGCTACCTCAGCCGTAAGGAATTAGTTGAGGGTTGGAGCAATGGGATTATGCTGCTATTGCTGCCAGACGACACCCGTTTTTATGAGCAGGCGGACGATCAAGTGAGTGGCTTTGGGCGCTATCTTAAGCGTGTTTGGCCTTATCGCTTCCTTTTGGGTCAGGCGATCGCGATCAATATTGCGATCGGACTTTTGTCTCTGGCCTCTCCCTTGATGATGCAACTTCTCACCGATGATGTGCTAGTGCGGGGAGATACTCAACTATTAACTACCGTGGCAATTGGGGTAATTGCCATGAACTTATTTAAAAGTGCAATTGGTTTGGTACAGTCTCACCTCATCGGTCACTTCGGTCAACGGTTGCAATTAGGACTGCTGCTGGACTACGGTCGAAAACTTTTACACTTGCCCTTATCTTACTTTGAAGGACATCGAAGTGGAGAAGTTGTCAGCCGAATTGGCGATATTAATGCCATCAATGGGTTAGTTTCGCAGATTGTTCTTGGTTTACCTAGCGAATTTTTTATTGCTTTAGTTTCCTTGGGCTTTATGCTGTTCTTGAGTTGGCAATTGACTCTGGCTTCCGTATTGGCCTTTGTCATCGTCACCTTAGTTAACCTGCTTTTCCTACCCGCCTTGCGCCAGAAAACTCGTAAACTTATCGTTTTAGGCACTGAAAACCAAGGCTTTTTGGTAGAAACCTTTCGCGGCGTCCAAGTACTCAAAACAACCCAAGCAACTCCACAAGCTTGGCAAGAGTATCAAACCAATTATGGTCGCCTCGCTAACTTGGGCTGGAGTACGATGAAACTGGAACTCTACAGCAGTACATTCACTAATATTCTTTCAAGTTTAACTAGTATAGGTTTACTCTGGTTAGGCAGCTATTTAGTAATTAATCAAACATTATCCATCGGTCAGCTGCTAGCGTTTAACGGCATGAGTGGGAATTTTCTCGGTTTTTTGAGTTCAGTAATCGGGTTAGCTGATGAGTTTATTACTGCCCAAATTGTCATCCAACGGATGGCTGAAGTGATTGATGCTACCCCAGAAGACTCGAATGAACAGAAAAAGCCTTGGGCAGCAATTTCCACTGATGCAAATATTATTTGCACTAAAGTTAACTTCCACCATGCTGGTAGAGTTGATCTCCTGCAAGATTTTTCGTTGACTATCCCTAGCGGTAAAGTTATTGCTTTAATTGGTAAATCTGGTTGTGGTAAAAGTACCCTAGCCAAACTGATTGCTGGTTTATATTCCCTCCAGTCTGGCAATATCCGTTATGGCATCTACAATAGACAAGACTTATCTTTAGAATGTCTGCGACAGCAGGTAGTCTTAGTACCGCAAGACCCGCACTTCTGGAGTCGTTCAATCGTTGATAACTTCCACTTCAGCTATCCTGACGTGACTTTTGAAGAAATTGTCACAGCTTGCCACATTGCAGGGGCTGATGAATTTATTAGCGAACTACCTGACAAGTATCATACCGTTTTAGGAGAATTTGGAGCTAATCTTTCTGGTGGACAACGGCAGAGATTAGCGATCGCCAGAGCGATAATTACTAACCCGCCGATACTAATTTTAGATGAATCCACTGGCGCTCTCGATCCGGTGAGTGAAGCTGAAGTATTAGATCGACTGCTTACCTATCGCCAAGGCAAAACCACAATTTTAATTAGTCACCGCCCCAGAGTCATTGAGCGAGCCGATTGGATTGTATTACTAGAGAAAGGACGTTTGCAAATCCAAGGTTCTCCAGATGAATTGCGCCAAATTGCTGGCGACCACTTGGGCTTCCTAGATGATGTTCGGTCATCAACTCCAAGTTTACTGGTGAAATCTTCCGGTCAGGCTAATGGCAAATACGCCGTCATCAGTTAATTTCATCCTCTTTCTTTGAAATTTTGGATTACTCCTCGACCATCTCTTGCCCTCAAAAATCATCTCTCCCTCATTATTATTATGGTTAGTCAGCCTAATCCTATCTTGCTGCCCCCAGTTGAAGAAAACGATTTTCTTCCACCACTTGGTCATTGGACTACTATTGGTGGTGCGATCGCATTGGTAACTGTGACAATAGCAATTGCCGTCGCCTCTGTAACTAAATATAAAGTCACCGTTCAAGCACAGGCAAATCTGCGTCCAGCTGGTGAGTTGCGGCTGGTTCAGGCTGCTACGGAAGGCCCAGTTATGCGGATTTTTGTGAAAGAGAATCAGGTTGTCAAAATAGGAGATGCGATCGCTACTATTGATGACTCGAAGCTGCAAACCAAGAAGAGTCAACTAGAAAGTAGTATTAGGCAAATCAAATTACAGCTGGTTCAAATCGACGCTCAGATTCATGCTCTTAATAACCAAGTTATAGCCCAAACTGACAGCACCAAGCGTGCGGTTGCGGGGGCTGAAGCCCAATTAAGCAGTCGCAAGCGGGATTATCGAGATAAGCAAATTACTACTGTTAGTGATGTCCAAGAAGCCGCAGCGAATGTCAAAGCAGCAACTGCCGGTTTAAGAGCAGCCGAGACAAAGCGAAACCGATATGAGAACGTAGCCAAAGTTGGAGCTTTGTCACAAGATCAATTTGAGGAAGCACAACTAGCTGTTCGCCAGCAAGAACAAGCACTCTCGGCTGCCAAAGCCAAATTGCAAAGCCTACAAGCTGCCTTGAATCCAACTTTAGCAGAAGTAGCGATCGCCCAAGAACACATTGCTCAAGAAAAAGCTACGGGGCAAGGTACTATCGCTACATTAAACAAAGAACGCAACGCGCTAATTCAGCAACGGATTGAAATGCAAAAACAGTTCGAGCATGATGGCCGCGAACTTAAACAAGTGAATATCGAACTTAAGGAGACGATCGTTTCTGCCACAGCAGACGGTGTGATCTCCAAGCTAAACCTACGTAACCCCGGTCAAACATTGCGCCCTGGAGAAGAAATCGCCCAAATTGTTCCTACTTCTGCCCCCTTGGTAATTAAAGCAGTGGTAGGAACTGAGGATAAAAACAAGCTGAAACCAGCACAAAACGTGCAAATGCGAGTTTCTGCCTGTCCCTATCCAGATTACGGTACTCTCAAAGGTAAAGTTAAATCAATTTCTCCAGATGCATTTTTCCCACCAGCGAATAATGGTGCTTCTACAGGTGCTTCTACAATGGCAACTACTCCCAGAGCTACTGCTGCCTTCTATGAGGTAACAATTGAACCTGAAGCTCTGTCTTTAGGTCGAGGAAACAAACAATGTTCCGTTCAAATGGGAATGGAAGGCAGAGCCGAGATTATTTCTAAAGAAGAGACTGTACTCCAATTCTTTTTGAGAAAAGCAAGGCTAATTGCAGATGTTTGACACTGCTAAGTAAGTGGGTCAAATTAAATATAAAACCTCACCCTGGCTCCGGCTTCCCTCTCCTTAGTAAGGAGAGGGATTGAGGGTGAGGTTTATATCTTATGTTTAATTACGCCTACCTACTTATATCATCTCCGGTTAATTAGTTATAATTCCCGTAATCTATGCAGAAACCGGAAAACCCTCTTTCCCCCTGCCCTCTGCCCCTTGTCCTCTTATTGACATTCAATTGGCTCTATAGATAGAGAAATATCCTGAGCAAAGCTGGTATATTTAAAAGTTTTATTAGTAACAATTTTTGAATAAAATTAAAAGATTAACCTGGTATTTTTACAAGCCTTGACAGTATGAATATGGAATTTTTTAACAGGATTCCTTTGATGCCTTTAGTATTACTCTTATTGGCTTACATTCTCTTGGGATGGTATCTTGCTGCTAATCATATTATTTGGTTAGTAGGAGCTTTTGTTGTTGCTATGGTTATAGCTGTAGTCCGAAAGAGTTTTTCTTGGTTAGAGCGTTTAGTTGAGTTTGGCTCGAAAACTTTAGTTGTCATCTTGTTTTTAAGTATATCAATTGCTTTAATAGCAACTTGGTTGATATTATTAAGGCTATTTATTATCCCCTTAGCCACTACGCTTTTAGCTGATTTGGAAATGCGCTTTTCTGGCTGCAATAAATTAGATTCATTTTGGGTTATAACTGTCCTAGCTGGATTGGGTTTGCTAGTAGGTGAAGTAATAGATATTTTACTTTTTCCCAGTTGCAGATACTAAATAATTAGGGATAAAAAGCTGATATATTATTTATTAATTAACAGCGCACAAATTTGCATTCCTAGTTAATCGAAACTATGGAGCGATCGCTGTCGTAGTACAGCAGGGTGTAAATAAAGCATCCATTTTAAATCAATGAAACTTTGCAGTATAAAAATTACGCGTAGTAGTCCCAGCTTTTTAATCAAACAAGGCACGATTACCCTTTATGAGTCAATCATTCTTTAGATGAGTATAAATCTCACTAGTGGAAGACGTTTTACCAATTCAGATTTTTTACCCTATTTGCAGAAAGATGTTGTCTAGCAAGAGAATTTAGAGCGATGCCTACGGCGGCAAGCTACGCAGGGAGGCTAATCTGAATGTGGCCAGATGAATATTACAGTTTGAAGACATACAGCAGAATTCAGGAGTAAAAGACGCTTTATACCTGGGTAACAGATAAATCGTTGTGTACCTTACCAACTTGAAATCTGCTGTATCACTGGTGAGTGTCACTTTCTCATCACATTTATTGTTAACCATAGAACTACAGGTAAAACAGTGATTTAAGGTCTTATTGAAGCGTGAGTTCCTAAATCTGGAGTACATAGGATGATTCCTCTGTTGAACAAAGACTGTAAAACAAAGCCAAAAGTCCCAACTCAAAACTAATAAGGAAGTAATGTGAGTAGACGTAAAAACTACAATTTGCTCGATCAGACAACATCAACTGAAGTAGCAGCACCCAAACCATCCCTGACATTACCAGACGCAGTGGCTCTAATTGTCGGTATTGTCATCGGAGCCGGGATTTTTGAAACTCCGGCTCTAGTGGCCAGTCAAGCAGGTAGCAATATTGCTATACTGCTTTTTTGGCTAATGGGTGGTGTGGTATCTCTGGTAGGAGCGCTGTGCTATGCAGAGTTGGCCACTGTCTATCCCGACGTTGGGGGTGCCTACTATTATTTGAAACGTGCATTCGGGCGGGGAGTCGCGTTTTTATTTGCCTGGGCGCGGATGACAGTGATTCAAACTGGTTCCATTGCTCTTTTGGCATTTGTTTTTGGCGATTATGTTTCTCAGATATGGCAGCTAGGAACGTTTTCGTCTTCTATATATGCAGCCATAGCGATCGCACTTTTAACTGCTTTGAACATTATCGGTTTGCAACAGGGTAAGTGGACACAAAACTTGCTGAGTGCTGCGAAAGTTCTAGGTTTGTTGCTGGTAGTAATTATTGGGCTTACCGCCATTCCTAATTCTGCCACCCCTGTAGAATCTGCATCATCGGGAACCTGGGGACTAGCAATGGTGTTTGTGTTGCTATCTTATGGTGGTTGGAATGAGGCAGCTTACATCTCCGCAGAAATTCAAGATGGACGACGTAATATTGTGCGATCGCTAATGTGGAGTATTGGTATCATTACAGCCATTTATCTACTAATCAATCTGGCTTACCTGCGCGGACTGGGATTAGCAAATATGGCACAGTCAAAAGCAGTAGCCGCAGATTTAATGCGCTCTCTTTGGGGCGAACCGGGAGCTTTGTTCATCAGTGTACTGATTGCGATCGCTACTTTGGGAGCAACCAACGCCACAATCTTTACTGGAGCGCGCACCAACTACGCACTGGGACAGGATTTTTCGCTATTTGGTTTTATGGGACGCTGGCAACAACGTCCTAGCAGTCCTACCTATGCCTTATTCTTACAAGCAGCGATCGCCTTAGCATTGGTTGTTTTAGGCACGCTCACCCGCAAAGGCTTTGAAACAATGGTGGATTACACTGCCCCGATATTTTGGTTTTTCTTCCTGCTTTCCGGCATATCACTGCTGGTATTGCGCATCCGCGAACCCCACATAGTTCGCCCTTTCCGTGTGCCATTTTATCCTTTCATTCCATTACTGTTTTGCACCGTCTGCGCTTACTTGCTGTACTCCAGCTTGGTTTATACAGGTGTAGGAGCAATTGCAGGTGTTTTAGTTGTTGCAGCAGGTATTCCCCTGTTGTTGTGGAATAACTACCGCCAAGGTAGGACTTAATACAATTTTGGATTTTGCAATTTAAACCTCACACTATGAGCAATTCAAAATTCTATGATTATCAGTTGTTTTACTAACTACTGATCACAAGCTACCAAATTAAGGAGAAAAGTCATGAACTTCAAAAAAATTCTGTTTTTACTGGTTACAGGCGTTAGTATTACTAGCTTAGGAATTTCTGGGTGTACGCCGCAACAACAAGATTTGGAAGCTGGGACACAACAGCCTTCTACTTTAACAGGTCAGACCGAAACCGAAACACCATCAGCGACAACTCCTACAACTCAAGTCCAAGAACGTCCTGGAGATGTTCCTTATGTACCTACACCACAGCCAGTGGTAGATGCAATGTTGCAAGTGGCAAAAGTGGGGAAAAATGATGTGTTGTACGACCTTGGTAGTGGTGATGGCAGAATTGTCAATACTGCGGCACAAAAGTTTGGTACGCGCGGCGTTGGTATAGATATTGACCCCGATCGCATCAAAGAAGCTAATGCTAATGCTCAAAAGGCAGGAGTAACCGATCGCGTCAAATTTATCCAACAAGATTTATTCAACACTGATTTTAGTGAAGCAACAGTAGTTACACTTTATTTACTGCCAGAGATCAACGCCAAACTCCGTCCCAAGCTCTTGAAAGAACTTAAACCTGGGACTCGCATTGTCTCCCACGCCTTCGATATGGGTGATTGGAAACCACAGCAGACTCTGAATGTAGAAGGCAAAACTATTTACTATTGGGTAGTTCCTGAACAAGTACCAGCGAATTTGCGATAGGGATTAATACCAATTCGTAATTAAGAGGTGTCAGATTCAAGTTAAGTTTCCATATCTTGAATCTGTAGCCTGATTGGTGAGAATTGTTTTCAGAAATTAAAAATTATCAAATACTTATTTTTTAACTTTAAATTCCCTCCACTGGGGGTTGACAGTACTAGCTTTAAATGTAGAAAAGAGTAATCTAAAATCCAAAATTGCTTGACTGATACAAATTCAAATAAAGGCAGCTTAGGGAGGAAATATGATAGGCTTAAAAGGAAAGAATGCTTTAATTACAGGTGCAACTTCAGGTATCGGTCAGGCGATCGCTATCAGACTCGCTCAAGAAGGGTGCAACATCGCCATCAATTACCGCTCATACCCGGAAGCCGCAGCAGACACGGAAGAGATGGCATTACAAAAAGCCTGCGGAAATATCGAAAATTGTGGTGTGAAGTCGCTACTGGTTCAGGGAGATGTTTCCCAAGAATCAGACATTGTTGAGATGGTCAACACTGTAGTCAAGGAATTTGGCAGTTTAGATATTTTAGTTAACAATGCTGGCATTCAAGAAGAAAGTCCATCCCACGAAGTTACCACAGCAGACTTTGACCGGGTAATTGCAATTAATCTCCGGGGTGCTTATCTGTGCGCCCGTGAAACTATTAAACACCTCCTATCTGTTAATCGTCCGGGGGTGATTATTAATATTTCCAGCGTTCACGAAATTATTGGGCGACCGATGTATATCAGTTATTCCATTAGCAAAGGCGGTATGGAAAACTTAACCAAAACTTTAGCATTGGAATATGCTAGCCGACGTATTCGTGTCAACGCCATTGGCCCCGGAGCAACAGTCACGCCAATAAATGAAGCCTGGATAGACGATCCTGAAAAAAAGGCGATCGTGGAAAGTCACATCCCGATGGGACGTGCTGGCACCTCAGAGGAGATGGCAGCCGCAGTAGCTTTTTTAGCTTCGGATGAAGCCGCCTACATCACCGGACAAACGCTATTTGTAGATGGTGGATTGACTCTATATGCTGACTTCCGGGAATCTTGGTCAGCTTGAGGTTAGGCTGGCGTACTTTCCACATTAAGCCGATACATACCATTAGTGGAATTAAACGCTCATGACTAGCGCGATCAATAAGAACAGTCAGACGGAAACAGAAGCCTGGGAATTATTAGAAGAGTCCGTAATTTATTACCAAGGAAAACCCATTGGTACTGTAGCCGCCCACGATCGGGAGTCAGATGCACTCAATTATGACCAGTGCTTCCTCCGCGATTTTGTCCCTTCTGCCTTGGTGTTTCTCATGCACGGCAAAGCAGAGATTGTGCGTAACTTCTTAGTAGAAACACTGAAATTACAAAGTCATGAAAAGCAGATAGACTGCTTTGAACCGGGAGCGGGATTAATGCCTGCCAGTTTCAAAGTACATTCTAATGGGAATGAGGAATTTTTGATCGCTGATTTTGGAGAGCAAGCGATCGCTCGTGTTCCCCCAATTGATTCTTGTATGTGGTGGATTCTCTTGCTACGAACCTATGAAAAAGCTACAGGCGATTTGTCACTAGCGCGTCAACCAGATTTTCAAGCTGGAATCAAACTAATTTTGGATCTTTGCTTAGTACATCGGTTTTCCATGTACCCAACAATGTTAGTTCCCGATGGCGCGTTTATGATTGATCGTCGCATGGGAGTTTACGAACATCCTTTAGAAATTCAGGTGTTATTCTACGCATCTTTGAGGGCTGCTAGCGAATTACTTTTACCAAATGGGGATGGCGATAGCTACCTTAGCAAAGTCAATAGGCGATTGGGATCTTTGAAATATCATATCTGCAACTATTATTGGCTAGACCTAAAGCGATTGGGGGAAATCTATCGTTACAAAGATAATGAATTTGGTAAAGAAATTGTTAATAAATTCAACATCAACTCAGAATCAATTCCTACTTGGTTGACCGAGTGGTTGCCCGAAACTGGAGGATATTTAGCGGGAAATCTGGGGCCGGGGCGGATAGATTTTCGCTTTTTTGCTCTGGGAAATCTGATGGCAATCTTAACTTCCTTAGCAAGCGAAAAAGAATCTCAAAGCATTATGAATTTATTCGCCCAACGTTGGCAAGACTTAATCGGCTATATGCCTGTTAAAATTTGCTTTCCCGCTTTGGAAGGCTTAGAGTGGAGAATTGTTACAGGATGTGACTCTAAGAACAGGGCTTGGTCTTATCACAACGGCGGTAACTGGCCCGTTTTACTTTGGTTATTTACCGCTGCGGCACTGAAAGCAGAGCGAACAGAACTTGCCCAAGCAGCGATCGCTATTGCCGAAAGGCGTTTATTTAGAGATAAATTCCCGGAATACTATGATGGCAACAATGGTCGTTTAATTGGCAAAGAAGCCCGAATTTATCAAACTTGGAGCATTGCCGGATTGCTAGCTGCTAAAAAGCTTGTGGAAAATCCAGAGTACTTGGAATTAATCAGTTTTGCAGAGGGTCTTGAAGGCCCAGGCTGTAGCCTGTAGTGGCGTGTTAAGGTTAAAACCCACATTCTGCAGGTTAGTTAAAAAAGAAGATAATATTTTCGACAAGGAGCACCAAAAAACTGGTGAATGAAATTTCTGATGAAATGCTCATGGGTGAAGGTCGCGTGTACGGTGGTGGATTGTATAAGCTAGAGCCAAAGGAATTGGGTAATGCTATTGCCTCAATTTCACTATCGTTTTAACGTAGCGAACGGATTATGAAACTTCCTAACCCTGAACGCGCTATCGTTGAAATAGAGAAAATAACAGGTTACTGTCTCAACCCAGAACATTCAGAGGGTAAACATAAAGCGCGTGTATTTAAATCTGCACTAAACTTAGATTTAAATGATGCGTCAGAACTACAAGCAGCACTTTTGCAAGCAGTAGCTGATTATGATGCTATCCCTGGTAAAAGCAATCCATACGGTCAAAAATATGTCATCGATTTTCCCCTGACTCGCTCAGATAAACAAGCAATTATTCAAAGCGTTTGGATAGTGCGTAATAATGAAAGCTTTCCCCGTCTAGTTACCTGTTATGTACTATAAGCAGTGAGGTAATAGCAATGAAATTATTAGATGTTGTTGCCCTGACCGAAGACTTACCAGAATTAGAATTATATCGTGGTCAAGTAGGAACAATTGTAGAGGAATATGAACCTGGAGTTTTTGAAATAGAATTCAGCGACTTAACAGGAAAAGCTTATGCAGTAGAAATTTTAAATGCTAATCAACTAATGATTTTATACCATCAGCCAATTGGTGAAAGAACATTAGTGTAAATGTATAACTTGGTCGTACTAACGTGAGTTCGACAGGTTAAAAAAGGTGCAATCGAACTCACGTTAAATTAATCCTCTAAAATCTGGATTTCATCAAGTTGATTAATTACCACATCCGCACCTCGGACATGATCTGACTTACCTACCCAAGTGATACCAATACAACCTGCGGCTTTAGCATTACGCGCCATTTGCATATCACCAACTGAATCACCCACCATTAAGGTAGCGTTCGATTCAACTCCCAAAGCTTGGCAAGCTTGCAAAAATAGCACTGGGTCTGGTTTACTCGGCCCTTCATCTACGCCCATTTCTAACTGGATATAATCACTTAACTGGTGATTGGCTACAAAATTACGTACTTCTTCAGTTGTCGCAGCCGAGAGGATGCCAAGTTTTAGTCCACCCTCTTGCAGGTACTTCAAAATTTCTAAGCTACCCACAAACAATGGTGAAGGAGTTTGTCCAATGTATTTTTCCGCTTCATCTAAAGCTTGACGGGCTATTTTTAAGCACTCAAACCATCCTCTTCCTGTTTCGGCAATATATGCCGCAGCCGCAACTTCTGTTTCGCGGCGGCTTGCTACTGATATTAAACCTGCGGGATCTAGAAGATTGCCATTGATGCCAAATGCCATTAATAGGGGTTCTCCAGTTCCAGGAATTTGAGCATCTATTAATCTTGCTGCCTTTTGTGCTAGCGATCGCAAATACGTTTCTGAATCTTCTAGAGTACCGTTTTTGTCAAATAAAATTGCCTGGATATTATCAAAAGTAATATTTCTACATTTAATAGTTGCCATAATATTTAACTTCTATAGCAAGGGACTGGGAACTGGGTGAAAAGTCTTTTTGTGTCTAAGTTTTATCATCTGTTGATGTCCTAATCACAACTCATCACTTTCACCGATTCTCCACATAAAAAAAGAGGGTTTTTCCCTCTTTATAAAATGATTTAATACTCTTACTTAAAAATAAGTAAAACTCTAAAAAATCTATTACTCTTCAATAGCTGCTGGAATTCCTTCTTCAATTTCCGTCGCTGCTGGAATCTCTGTTTCAATTGCCGCAACTAGTGGAATATCTTCATCAAGTTCTGTTGCTGGTGGAATATCTTCGTCTGCTACAACTTCCGCAGTTGAAGCCGCAGCAGTAGCAACTTGCTGCTTGGCTAATAGCTGTTCGCGATACTTAGCAGCCATTTCTTCTGCTTTATCGTACACCAAATCCCGGTTTTTAATCATATCACCGGGTTCGGGTTCTAGCTGCTTGGTAGATAGGGAAATGCGACCCCTTTCTGCATCCAAGTCAATGATCATAACTTTCACTTCATCATTGACATTGAACACGCTATGAGGTGTATCAATATGTTCGTGAGAAATCTCAGAAATATGGAGTAGACCACTGACACCGCCAATGTCGATAAAAGCACCGTAGGGTTTGATCCCACGAACAGTACCAATTACTACTTCGCCGACTTCTAGGCGGTTCATCTTGCGCTCAACCAGCGCCCGACGGTGAGACAGAACGAGGCGATTACGTTCTTCATCCACCTCTAGGAATTTCAACGGCAGATCCTCGCCTACCAATTCTTCTTTAGGTTTGCGGGTACTGATGTGGGAACCTGGGATAAAGCCACGTAATCCTTCAATTCGTACCAATGCTCCACCGCGATTGGTTGCAAATACGCCAGAACGGACAGTAGCATCTTCTGCTTGCAACTGTCGCACGCGTTCCCAAGCCCGCATATATTCAATACGGCGAATGGAAAGGGTTAATTGACCATCTTCGTTTTCATCAGTAAGGATGAAAAATTCGCGCGTTTCGTTAGACTGTAATACTTCTTCCGGGCTATCCACCCGGTTAATAGACATTTCTTGTATAGGTATATATGCTGCGGTTTTAGCACCAATGTCAATCAGAGCGCCGCGCGGCTCTATACTGAAAACTGTTCCTGGCACAACATCGCCAGGGCTAAAATGATAATCGTATTTGTCAAGTAGAGCAGCGAAATCTTCGTGAGTGAATCCAATTTCTGTAGCGGTTAAATTCTGATTGACCATGCTGATTTGTTCCTGGTTCTAGTCTCCGTAAAGGTGGTGTAACAAGCGCGATGAGTTATGTAATGCAGTACTATAGCAGCTTACACAAAACATCCTTTTTCATCCTAGCGCACAAAAGCTAGCATTAACACATATCTACTCCCAAGATTGGAAATTATATCACAACATTTAGTCATTGGTCATTGGTCATTGGTCATTTGTCATTGGTCATTGGTCATTAGACTTCTTGCATAAATCAAAAAAAGAACCTCACCCCGCCTTTGACTTACGTCAAATTCTCCCCTAAGAGCCTGCTCTTAGGGGTTGGGGGTGGGGTGTTAGGAGTCAATGGTGAGAAACAACACAAAGGACAAAGGACAAATGACAAATGACAAATGACAAATGACAAACACAATAATATCCGTTGCCACCATGCTTAGTAGCAACGGATATTAAGATTAAATCCGTTTAAAGGTCTGGTAATTAGGATCTACTTATCTTTTGGTTTTTCAAAGCGAGGGGGTTCGCGAAATGCGATCGCAAAGAAGAGAGTACCTATACACAGAGTAAAAATCAAGATGTACGCAACGCTTTCCATATTACAATTTCCTCTTTATCCAGCAGTAGTTAAAGTTTTTAATGCTGAGTTACCTGAGCGCTGAGTCAGAGCCTTAACTCAGCACCCAGCACTCAGTACTCAGCACTGAAATTAAAGAGCTTCCTTCCGGCGGGTTGACTTGTCACCTACTTTCTGGAACAAACCCCACTCAACTTGCTCTTCAAGATCCGCGTCAACACCAGCAAATACGTCTCGGTAGATTGTCCGAGCGCCATGCCAGAGATGACCAAAGAAGAACAAGAGAGCAAATACGGCGTGTCCAAAGGTAAACCAACCTCTAGGACTGGTGCGGAATACACCATCAGAGTTCAAGGTTTCTCGGTCAAATTCAAAGATTTCACCGCCTTGAGCCTTACGGGCATACTTCTTCACATCAGCTGGTTCTGTAAAGGTCTGACCATTCAGATTGCCACCGTAGAAACTAACGGTGACACCAGATTGCTCGAAGCTATATTTAGATTCTGCCCGACGGAAGGGAATGTCAGCGCGGACAATTCCATCTGCGTCAGTCAATACCACTGGGAAGGTTTCAAAGAAGTTGGGGAGACGACGTACAGTTAATTCTCGTCCTTCAGAATCTTTGAATACGCCGTGACCTTGCCAAGACTGGGCAATGCCGTCACCTTTCACCATCGGCCCTGTACGGAATAAACCACCTTTAGCGGGGCTATTACCGACATAATCATAGAAAGCCAATTTTTCAGGAATCTGCGACCAAGCTTGCTCAAGGGTTGCACCTTGGGCAACGTTTGTTTGGACGCGGCGCTGAATTTCTTGACGGAAGTAGTTCTGATCCCATTGATAGCGGGTAGGGCCAAACAATTCTATGGGAGTGGCGGCGTTACCGTACCACATAGTACCAGCAACCACGAAAGCAGCAAAGAAGACTGCTGCAATACTGCTAGAAAGTACTGTTTCAATGTTCCCCATCCGTAGGGCTTTGTAGAGCCGTTCGGGGGGTCTAACTGTCAGGTGGAATAAGCCTGCAATAATACCAACAACACCAGCGGCAATGTGGTGAGCCGCAATGCCACCAGGGTTATAGGGGTTAAAACCATCTGGGCCCCATTCTGGTGCTACTGCCTGGGCCGCACCAGTTACACCATAAGCGTCAGAAACCCATATCCCCGGCCCAAATAGTCCAGTGACATGAAAAGCACCAAATCCAAAACAAAGTAGACCAGATAAGAACAGGTGAATGCCAAACATTTTTGGCAAGTCGAGAGCCGGTTCACCAGTGCGGGGATCTCTAAAAAGTTCCAAATCCCAGTAAACCCAGTGCCATACGGCGGCTAGAAATAGCAGACCGGAAAGAACAATATGAGCAGCAGCAACGCCTTCAAATGACCAGAAGCCAGGATCGGTTGATGGTCCACCAGTAACGTTCCAACCACCCCAAGATTGAGTGACGCCCAAACGTGACATGAACGGCAGGACGTACATTCCTTGACGCCACATCGGATTGAGAACTGCATCGCTAGGGTCAAAAACAGCCAGTTCGTAGAGTGCCATCGAACCAGCCCAGCCTGCTACTAAGGCTGTGTGCATTAGGTGTACAGAAATTAGTCGCCCTGGATCATTCAGAACGACTGTATGTACTCGGTACCAGGGTAGTCCCATCGACTACGCTCCTCCTCGATGAGTTAGTTTACAAATGCAATTTTCTTACTGAGGTTATGAGAGACGAAAATCGCCACTCATAAAACTCTCTTTTGTTTTTTGTTATTGCCAGAGCCAGAGTATCACCACAGCTTAGTCTTAATAAGTCAGACAGCGTGGGTGCTTTGGCAATGCTTACTCGCTTCGGGAGGTTTACCTATGTAGGGTAGCCATCGCCAAGCAAAAATGAGAATGTTTTAAAAAGTGTAACTATTGATGGAATTGTTTGCAAGCGTGTAAATTGATGCGATCGCGTAGCATATCCAAGTTTTTTCGCTACTAATACCCGTCAAGGATTAAATTTGCTTATCTTTTCTTTACGAGGGGAGTGGGGAATGGGGAGTGGGTGAACAAGAGGAGGGGACAAGAATAATTATGTTGTTATGTTACTTGGCCTACTCCCTACTCCCTACTCCCCACTCCCTACTCCCCACTCCCCACTATCTACTGAACCACCAACTGGATATTTTGCAGTTGACACTTCGCCTCAGCTATACTCAGGCGTTCGATTACCTGTTCGGCGCTCATCAGACGCTTGAGTACTACTTGACCGATGGTCTGGCTGGCAATTACTGGTGTTGTTGGCTTCACTTCCACGGTTAAAACGGCTTCTTCTACTCGATAAAGCCAGAGCAATTCGTTTTCTTCGACTAAACAAATATTCATTCGCTGAATATCTGGTTGGCGTCGCCATGCAGTTATTTGCCAGAGTCCATCAGATGCCCAGACTCTTGCAACTGCCCATCCCTCAGATAGAAAGAAATACTTCACGGTCTTAGTCTCACTATTAGACTTTCAATCTGCTGTTAACAATATCGCGATCGCTTTACTCGCTGATGTTCAAACACTCTTCTTTTTGAGAATACAGCGGATCTTGATGATAAAACCCTTTATCAGTAGTCTGTTCCCAAGCAGCAAGAGGTAAAATCTCAACGTACACTACTTGGGCTAAGTGTCAAAGCTTAACAAGACCTATTTTCCTAGTAACTATAGAATTTACGACAAATTTAACCAATGTTGAAAATTTTAATGAAATAAAAATTTTTCAATACTTAACAAATCTTAAATGTCAAATTCTGTATTTCATCAATGATTTTTTGTAACCAAATAGTGTATATGCGTAGCCCGTAGTAGGCTTCGCACAGTAGCAATAAACTTAATTATGAAGTTGAGTATCCGCCACAAATTTTTGATTTATAGCACAAGCCTTGGTGATTAGGACATCAACAGATGATAAAACTTAGACACAAAAAGACTTTTCACCCAGTCCCAGTCCCCATTACCCCTTATCCCCTTCAGGGGCCCCACCATCCCCAGTCCCTTGCTATAGATGACTACGGAGCATTCCATCGAAACAAGAACCACTATAAATTGTGAAGATTCAGCATAAGAGTCACAAATGTAGTAGAATTGCTGACCGCTACTGATATCAAATATATTATTGCTATGACCTGGTTTTCCTTGTTCATGAAACGGTGGGGTCGGATTACACAATTCCTATCTTTGTTTTGTCTATGTTTATTTTTAGTTGTTAGTTGCGCTCCTCGTCCTAAGTCTTCTACGCCGCCATCTGGTTCTGTAAATACCCCTACAGGTGATGGTCGTATTACTATTGGTACAACAGCAAAGCCAAGAACCCTTGATCCGGCTGATGCTTATGAGTTAGCATCTTTAGGTTTAGTGTTTAATATGAGCGATCGCCTCTACAACTACGAACCAGGAAGCACCGAAATTAAGCCCCAACTAGCTACAGCATTACCCAAAGTCAGTCAAGACGGCTTAACTTATACCATCCCCTTACGTCAGGGAGTAGTTTTTCACGATGGGACTCCCTTCAACGCTCAAGCAATGGTTTTTACCATCCAGCGTTTTATTGAAAATAAAGGAAAACCCTCATTTTTACTAGCTGATATAGTAGATTCGATAAAACCTACAAGTGAGTATGAGTTGACAATTAAGCTGAAAAAGTCCTTTGCAGCTTTTCCCTCACTGTTGGCATTTCCTGGAGTGTGTGCCGTTTCACCAAAAGCTTACGAAGTCGGTGCTGGTAGATTCAAGCCGAATATTTTTGTGGGAACTGGCCCTTATAAATTAGGACAGTATGGTACCGATTCCATCCGATTTGATGTGTTTGATAAATATTGGGGAGAAAAACCAGCTAACAAGGGTGTTAATCTCCAAATTCAAACTAGTCCGGTTAATTTGTTTAATGCTTTTCGTACAGGTGCAATCGATGTCGCTTATCTGTCGCTGCAACCAGATCAAAATCGGAGTTTGGAAGAAGGTGGAAAAAAAGGGGATTGGCAAGCGATCGCAGCTGAAGGTAGTGTAGTAAGTTATCTAGTATTAAACCGAAATCAAAAGCCTTTAGATAAATTAGAGGTAAGACAAGCGATCGCCTCCATAATTGACCGTCCACTTTTAAATGAGCGAGTATTATTTGGTCAAGCAGATCCGCTTTATAGCATGATTCCCACAACATTTAAAGTTTCTCTGCCATTATTCAAAGATAAATATGGTGATGCTAACTTCGATCAAGCTAAAAAATTATTAACCACTGCTGGTTTCTCCAAAGAAAATCCTGCAAAAGTGCAAGTTTGGTATCCTTCAAGTTCACCGACTCGTAGTTTGGCAGCACAGACGCTCAAATCCCTTGTGGATGTCAAAATGGATGGAATACTTCAGTTTGAAGTTACTCAAGCGGAAGGGCCTGCCTTCTTTAAAGACATTGCTAAGGGTTTGTATCCGGCAGCTTTACTTGATTGGTATCCAGACTTTTTAGATCCAGATAATTACGTCCAGCCATTTTTGTCTTGTGACAAAGGTTCAACTGCTAAAGGATGCGAAGATGGAGGCAGTCAAACTCAGGGTTCGTTTTACTATAGCGAAGCCATAAATAAACTGATTGATGGGCAACGCAAAGAACAAAACCCCGAAGCGCGTCAGAAGATTTTTACAGAAATTCAAACGCAAGTTACTACTGATGTACCTTACGTTCCCTTATGGCAAAACAAAGACTATGTATTTGCCCGCAATGGTGTTAGCAGCGTCCAACTTAACCCGATCCAAATTTTGATTTACCAGACACTTAAAAAGTAGTTATGGGGCATGGGGCATGGGGCATCATTCACAAATAACAAATGACCAATGACAAATGACAAATGACAAATGACAAATGACAAATAACTAAAATTATGTCTCGCTCTAAAGCCTTACAATATTACATTGTTTCTCGTTTGCTTCTTGCGCCACTTCAGCTATTAACTATCATCACTATTGTATTTCTTTTACTAAGAGCAACACCAGGAGATCCAGCAGATGCAATTCTTGGTGGACGTGCACCAGAAGCAGCTAAAGAAGAATTGCGAAAACAACTCGGTTTAAATCTTCCCCTGTGGCTACAGTACCTAAATTATTTGGGAAGCATACTACGCTTTGACTTGGGAACCTCTTTAATGAGTCGCGGACAGAATGTTTGGGACATAATTGGGCAATATTTCCCGGCGACGGTGGAGTTAGCAGTATGTAGTATGGCAGTTGCACTTATTGTTGGAATTGCGGTTGGGACTCTTTCGGCTTCCCGTCCTGGGACATATTTTGATGTCAGCGGGCGCTTATTTGGTATCATCACCTACGCACTCCCGATGTTTTGGGCGGGAATGCTTTTGCAGTTGATTTTCTCAGTCCAACTGGGTTGGTTTCCTAATTCCAATCGCTTTCCGTCTAATCTGCCGGCTCCCACTCCTGTCACTGGATTGTATACAATTGATAGCCTACTCGGTGGAAATTTCACCCAGTTTTTCGCATCTTTGCACCATCTTGCTCTACCAAGTCTCACACTAGGAATTTTGCTTAGTGGAATTTTTGAGCGAATTGTACGAGTGAATTTAAAGCAAACCTTGCAAGCAGATTATGTAGAAGCGGCTAGAGCTAGAGGTATTGGTGAAAATAAGATTTTAGCTTCCCACGCTTTAAAAAATGCGCTAATTCCAGTGATTACAGTCTTGGGATTAACCTTTGCATCTCTGTTAGGTGGGGCGATTTTGACAGAGGTAACATTTTCTTGGCCTGGGTTAGCTAATCGATTGTATCAAGCGATCGCCGATCGCGATTATCCCACAGTCCAGGGAGTGCTAGTCTTTTTTGGTGCGATCGTTGTCAGCGCCAGCATTTTAATTGATATTTTAAATGCTTATGTAGATCCGCGAATTCGGTATTAAGCTGTTGGACATTTTGTTAAATTTCTTGAGAAATACCACTGGTTTAAACTTATTGTAAGCCATAAAACTATTACTCTCTTTCGCTTTATATCAACTTCCTGCGTTTAAGAGATAGCCCCCAAGGTGTGGGTGAAGTGCTGATGGCAATTTGTGATGAAATTTCTCAAACTATTAAACTTCCATCACCAGATGACACTTATTTACTAAATCTCCCTTACCGAACTTTTGAACGTTATTTAAATAGGCTTTCAGGAAGGTGCAGCTACCCGCCAAATTCTCGCTAACCCAGGTAATGAAGACTTCTCCCTTGACTACCTCCCGGAAGCTTTAGATAAAATTTATGCTTTGACACACGGTCAACCATATTTAGTGCAACTCGTGGGTTTTCAGTTAGTGCGCGGCTATAATGACTTTGTTTTTGAGCAAGGACGATCGCGTGACCCAGTTTTCACAGTAGAAGATGTGGAAGCAGTATTGGGGTGAAACTATCCTAATGTCGTCTAATCTAAAAACTAAAGTTTTTTATAACAGCGCCACATATCTGAGCGACCAATATTCATAAGATAAGCAAAGGTTCCAGGATATGCCCTTTCACAAGCGGCATTCATATCTATTTTATAATCAATAAATTTAGATCGATCACTTGTTAAATAAACTCGACAATACCATGTAGAAGGGTCTTCTTTTCTTGTAATAGCTTCTGTGTTTGTATTAGGTCTTTGATTTTTACAATCTTGATTGAGATGTAGTTCTAATCCTTCATTAAGATTGGGTTTTATTCTTTCTGATGGTTCTGAAGCCGATTTTGGAATTAAGATTCCTGGATTGCTTATTAATGCTACTAAAACTGCACTTGTAGCTCCTATTATAGCTATTAAGATAGGAACTGGTAGTCCAGTAGACTCTACTATATCATCCTCTATGAGTCGAATTTCTGTAAGCTTTTTATTATTAACAGCAAACTTAATATTGCGATTATAAAGTTTATATCCTTTAGCTTCTACTTTGATCTTTATGTCAATAGTTGTAGTTGTAGTTGTATCAACTGAAAAGCTAAAAATTCCTTCTGCATCAGTGTGGTCTACAGATGGAGTTTCTTCATCTTCAAATGAAATTTTAGCATCTTTAATAGGTCTACTTTCTTTGTCAACAACTCTACCTGTAAATTTAGGCATAATCTTCTAATTTTCCTTAACTTTGCTAACAAAAGGAGAATTTTTTAAATGATTATTCAGCCGTATGCTATTAAAGCATCCTTAGCTTTAATAACATCATAAGTAAAAATGGTCATAATATTGTCTTTCATTTGTAAAGATATTTTTTAGTGATGTTAATTACATGTTATGTAACTCATTTTTAATTACAAAATTTAGCCAATATGAATAAATCTTGGCTAATGTTTCTTATACCAAATCTATGTGAACCTGCATAGAATAATTCCCTTGTATGGCATAGAGTTGACGTTTTTTTTATTCTGTGCAACTTCATAGAGAATTGGTATTACCTGAGTAATACGCAATTGTTTTTGCTGGTTATTCTAATGTTGAATACTTTACAATAAGCGTCTTTTTGCTGATGTTGTAATATCTATATTTCCTAACATTTACCCAATCGGAGACAGTATTGACAACGTCATCGCCCTCAATACCTACTCGTCGGTCACTTCCAAAATTTTTGCAAATGACCGTAGGTTTCCCGTTGCCGCTCCATTTCGTCATGAATAGCTACTATTAGTCTGAGATAGTGTGCCTCTTTCTCCAGCAGCCTAAACTGGATGCCTTAGCTCAGTCTACAGGTATGAACGACACCAATTTACAAGAAACGCTAAATACTCTGAAGCGTCATGATGTTGTTGAGGAAACTCAGGGAAGCTGGCGGATTATGGTAGAACTTTTTCGCCGTTGGGTTTTGCAGGAGTAGGCGAATAGAAGAAAGCGAATGGAATTCGCGGCTACACAGGCAAAGTCCGCCTTCACGGACTAATTTTAGCGATCGCATTTGTTATTTCGGCGATCGCATTTGTTATTTCGGCGATCGCATTTGCTATTTTGGCGTTCGCATTTACTATTTCGGGGTTCGCATTTGCTATTTCGGGGTTCGCATTTGCTATTTCGGAGTAAGCATTTGTTATTTCGGAGTTCGCATTTGTTATTTCGGAGTTCGCATTTGTTATTTTGGAGTTCGCATTTGTTATTTTGGAGTTCGCATTTGTTACTTCGACGACAGCATTTGTTATATGGGAGCATCGAGTTTTGGAAGATTTACCACTTATGGGAAAATGTAAAGGGAA
>NZ_JAVRBM010000110.1:0-23862 GCF_034531255.1 Nostoc sp. ChiQUE01b
TACATTGTCGCAGTTTTTGATCCCATTTTTTCAGATTTTGTGAGAAATCCGCGATAAAGTAGGGCGTACAGGTCTTGGGCATAAAAGGGGGACGGGCACAGATTCTAAAGAATAAACCAAAGTCTGCTGTACCTGTTGACTCATTAACTCCGGTCAATGCAACCTTGAAACCACTGCCATAAACCAATCGTCCTGTTGGTTCAAGACCTCCATTTACCGCAGCCAAGAAACCGTAACCACCTTTGACCTGCTGCGATGAACCAGATGCCCAACGCTTTCCATATAACGCACCTTCTGAACCTGCAAAATCCCCTAATTCCAGGTAAGAGCATTCTTTACCTGATGAACAGGCTACTGGTGTGGTAGTATCACCGCGCTTCACACTCCCAGAGATAAAGTAGTTTGCTCCCACTCCTGCCTCTCCATGTTCTGATGAACCAAAAACTGTTGATGCCACACCAACTACACCAAGATCCGAATCAATCGGCTGGGGCATTTTGCTAAAAGGAACTTGATTGAGTCCTGGTACTTGAGAAACATAACTCTGCTGCCACGATTTGAACTTATTCAATGGAGTTTTTGTTAATTCTGGTACAGATTCAATTGCATACTTGCTTAAATCAAGCTTACCCAAAGCCAAATTTGCCACTTGAGGATTCGACCGTAAAATTTGAGAAATTCTTTGCCTACTCAGCACCCCATTTTTAGACAATAATGCAGCTATTGGTGGGACTTGCTTAACACTGAGATTTCCTAAACTAGGAATAGCTTTGACTAATGATGCTGGAGTCTGCCATTGCATTAATCCAAAATCTTTCAATGTGAGTTCTTTGGTCGGTACTACGAGCGCATTTATCGACTTTAGGCTAAAATTAGACATTTTGAATGCATCATCTGCATCCCCTAGCATAACAACAGAATCTACCTTTTGACCTGCTGACCATGAGCGTGAAGGATCGTATCCAAATACTGAGAGCAGATTCTCTGGAATGCTTAAATATCCTGCCTGTTGTAAAGGTGGGAGATTCCCCCAAGTGATACGTGACCAATCAGGAGCTTGGGTTTTATATTTACCTTGCGAATAGGTGATGGTAGGAGTATCAGCAGAAGATGGAGCAGATAAGGTAAATGGAATTAAAGCTGTAGCTATTAACAAATATTTGAGAAATTTCATCTAACTTACCTTCCAATTAACTATTACTTTTGCCCTTTTCTATATGATTCATGCCTATACTTGTTCATTATCTCTGTCCCCACTCGATTAACTGATTAAAAATTTCTTCTGAAATACCAGAGTGGGAGATAGCTATTTCTCTACTCTTACCAAGTCGGAGCAATTTAATTGCATCTTGAACTTTATTCCATGTCGCATCTCCAGGCTTGATCTGACCATTGCGCCCAGCGTTCGCTAATCCGTAAACAAGGGCATTAGCATCATTTCTTGCTTGGGGAGTACCAGGGGATATTGTAGAGTTTATAGTTTTTACAGGTGTAACAGCAGCCACTCTTTCTTGCGGTGGCGCTGTAGTTGTCACAGGCATTTTGTTTTCTCTAACTGTTGGCACGATTTGCGGTTTAGTTCTGATTACCGGCAGTGGTCTCAGAACGTCCGGCTTAATCACCAAACTGGTATATGATGGTTGCCCTGTTGCAGGAATTAATTTAAACTGATATTGTTTCTGCCCATCCGAACCACTAGTAATCACGGTAATTTGGGTACTGCCATCAATGCTATTGGTGATATTGGGGAAACTTATTGGTTTGATTTGACGTAGAAAAATAACTGTTGCATTGGCTTGACCACAGTTAGAAGTCGAATCATTTGACGAAGAATTATCAGTTTTTTGGCATAAGCTTCCATTTGAAGTAAAAGAGATACGAGTGGGATCTCCAATCCAGACTTGTTTAATCGTTTCACCAGTCGGAATGAAGTTAATTGTTAAGCCATATCCACGCCAAACTTTCAACTCAATTCCTGCCGAATTAATCCCTTGGGCTTCTCTTTGATAAACTATTCTAGCTCCACTACCAGCTAAAACTTGAATCGGACTCAGAACTAATAAATTGAGAAGGCAGAAGGCAGGAGGCAGAAGGCAGAAGGGAAACCCCATAAATAAATTTAGGGGATTCAATAGGGACGTAGTATTTCTTCTCCCAAGGGGAGACGCAAAACGCGATGCGCTGCGCCACTCGTTATACATCTTTTTTTTTACTGGGCAATAACCCAGAACTAAAGTTTTTTATTTCTATACCCCACACCCTACACCCCACACCCTTTTCTTTGTAAGTGCAAGCTACTTTTCATAGAGAAATCGTTTGATTTACGAATATTTGAACAGTTGTCTGGGCTGGCACTACAAACACTTTGCTATCTGACTGTAAAGATTGTATTTGTTGAGTATTTGATGACTGGATTGATTGTAGTACTTGGCTAAAACTTCCTTGAGCAAACCCAGCTAATAAATTTTTATTGTCATTACTCACGGTACTAGTCGAAAATCCAGATGAACTTATAGTAGTTTGGCTGTTGGGATTATTTTCTACTTCAGCAGCTTTCGATACCCCCGCGATTAATGCTGTCATGAAATCGCTACCCAAACTACTGCCTTGACGTGATTGCCCCCTGAGAGTTTCTCCATTCTTATTGAGAATAATAATGGAATTCTCCGGTATAGTCTTTTCTAATGTCTGACCATCAACATTAATTAAAGCTGCGATGGCAGACATTTGAATATATTCGCCACTATTTGAGCCATTCGGCACAACAACCAGATAAGAATCTACGGGTAAAACCTCACTGCCATCTGATGCTTTTAATACTGAGGTTAGTCTAATCAGATATTTCTGAACTTGATTTGCATTGCCAGCACTTATCGCAATTGGGGTTTCTATTTTGCCCTGTATCCGAGTTCCTACTATCACACGTCTAGCATTATAATCAATGTTTTGTGACTCATTACTTGAAGTTTTTACTGTCACATTAGGTCTACCAGTGCCACCTGATAGCCCTTGGATACTAATTGGTTCTTCAGCCGTAGTATCAGTATTATTAGCGCTGAAACTACCGACATTAGAAACAGTTAACCATTGTTGCATTGGATCTAGGTTTGGTTTATTGCTTGATGATGAAACTAAAGCTATGGATTGAGGTTGCGGTCTAGGCGAAAGGGTGGAGAAAGACTTTGTTGCTAGAGGTTCTCTAGATATAGTGGGATTCGGAGGAATAACTATTGGTTGGGATGGACTAATAGAGGCGTACTGTCGTTGGGTTGGTGGTGAAACTATTGGTGGAGAACTAGTTGATGCAGTTACAGGACTACTTTTTACAATGGTGTTTTCTTCCTTAACTGGGGCTTTGCTTCTTGAAGTATTACGAAGACTTTCTAATTCCGGTTTTTGGGAAGTAATCGCTAGTGCCGTCTTAATCTTGCCAGGATTTTCTGATTGTGATTCTAAATCTTGAGCGTTGCCAGATACCTCTTGCTTTTTCGCTTCCGGTTTGACTGTGGTGGAATTGCTTAAAGCATCCATAGAAGTATTAATCATCCCACCTGCCACTGCAATCAGTAGAAAAATTCCACTCCCGATTACCCCAGCTTTGAGTAAGGGATGCTGAGAAATGACGCGAGTGGTTACAATCTCTTCTGGTTGTGGGCGCGTTTGAGGTTCATTTGCTTCTTCTCTATCTGAGAACTCAATTTCAAAAGTTACGCCATTCATCGCCGCAAAACTTTTTTTATCCTGGGGGACTTTGGGAGTTGCCAAAACTGATTCCTCTAACGCATTTATTGCGTCATTTTCTTCAATAGATAGTACATCTGTGACTGCCATTTGATTACTTCCCGATTTCTAAATCTTGGATCTTATAAATTTCTAATTCCGCTTTGCGAACGCTATATGCAATTCGTTGAATGTCGGATGAGTTAGACGGAGGACTTGGTGTATCAATTGCTCTAACAAATACGGTTTTATTAAATGCGATCGCTTGACCAACTTGATTGCTGCCCTGGAAGACTACGAGGTTGGCTACCATATCAATTGACCAGTGACCCGGTGCCAATTTCTGGGGTTCCGAGAAATACCGCACGGCCAAAACTGATTGCGTCGTGCCGTTGAAAACGTCAACTGGTGTCAGATTGCCTAATTCCTCTAAGAAATTACCTCGAAAATCTTCAGATAATGCAAATCCTGTAACCCATACATTCGTCGTGATTTTTTTCTCCCCCACTTGTACACCAGCATCTAGTACCGCTTTTTTAGTTGGGTCGGAGTTGGAGTCATCAGACTTTGGAATTCCAGTCCAGCTTAGTAGCCCCGTCATTGTCTGTCCCACAAAATAGGTAATCGCTTGTGGCGATCGTTCGTCATTGGCAATGGGGGAGACTCGTATCGAAGACCCATCATTTAGTTCAACTAGAGTCGGTGTTTTGTCATTTGCAACTCTTCCGAGCCGAGCAAAATTAATTATTTGAATTAAAAGTAGAACAATAAGTAAAACTGCGTTACCCATCAGAAATATGGGAGTTAAGTTTATTTGTTTTTTCTCCAGTAGTTGCATATATTAAAGTCCTTCTCTACTCTCCCGTGTGCGAACTAGGTAAATGTTTGGATCTTCTCAATACCTTTAACAAATTTCGTAGGTTTAATTCTGACTTCCGACTTCCGACTTCTTCAATTATTCCTTGGCATCACCACAAACTTGGCTGCACTGGTAAAACCAGAAAATAGAGCCATTCCTCCACCCGTTCCAATTGCTACTGCAAGTATGGGTGAAAATATTGCCTCTATTAACTGTAGAAGTAGTGGATTGTTTGACGGAGAATTAACTATAGAACTAGCAGCTACACCAACAATAATTGAGTAAGACATAAGGATTAATGTTAATGCTAACCACCCCGAAAGCCAAGCAAAAATCGGCTTGGCTCCGATTGGCAGCATAGACAATACTAAGAATATCGGTGCTACATAAGCTGTCAAAAGAAAAGAAAACTGAACGAGAAACTGAAAAGCTGCCGATAGACCACTAAAAATTATATAAGATAGTCCCTGAACAATTGTATTGACTGCTCCTCCAGCGACATCTAAAGGGTTCCAATTATTTTGCCCTTGAATCCTTTTCTTTTGTTTATACTCTTGTGATTGAGCGTCAATTTCTTGAGCTACCTTATTTTTACAATCTTTCTTAGGAGTAATTTGATTGCCATTTTTATCTATTTCTACATCAGTTAGTTTTTCACATTCTGCCATTGCCGTCTTCGCAGCGAGAATAAAAGTTTGATCTGTATTAACACTCCGAATCGCTTCTTTGAGGGTTATACCATTTCTCGTAACAGTCAATACACTAGAGTTTAATTTATTTGAAACATTTCTTAATGCTAGAGAAGTTGTAGCTAGCATTGCTCCATTATTGTTGAGCATCAGAATTACTATCATTGGGAAAGCCATCTCTTTGACAACTCCACTCGAAAAGCCCTCTGACATTATTTGCTCATACCATTGCAACGACCAAAAACTTACTAAAACTACTGCCGCTAGCATCGAGATATTAACAATAGCTACATAAACTGGGTTTTGACCACTCGCAAATAGTTTCCAGTCATTATCAAATGCTGAAACAAAAATTTCCGAACCGTTGATTGCACCTTGGATAATAGTCTCCGCATCAGTCGGCAGGTTTTTATCTGTCTGATTAACAGTCGTTTCAGCAATAATAAAAGGAATTAAATTAGTTAGATAAAAATACATTACTGTCTCTCCCAAAAAGCGTCGTTATAAGCGCCAGCTTCTAACAATTGCATGGCCACTGCTCTACTTTGTGCATCTTCTTTGCGAGATTGTGACGAAATATTTTTCGAGATGTCAACCAAATTTATATTAGCTGCTGCCAAGGCTCGTGTTTGTTTTTGAGTCTCTCCATGTATTGCTTTGGAAATGACAACATTCTGTAGATTTTGAGTTGCCATTTTTTTGAGAATATCTTGAGTTACGATGTCTGACTGTGCATTGTCAGCGTTAGTTGAAGAAATACTTAATGCATTATTAGTCAAATCAGCCTCTTGTGCCTGTACTCGTTGTCCATCAACTCCTAAAGTTGATTGAGATTGACCTAGAGTATATTGACGATGCCATGACAACTCTGCATTCTCAGCTTGAGTATTAGAATTGGGCTGAGTTATATCTGGATTTTGTGAGCGAATAACTTCTTTGATTTTTTCCCCTGATTCTAGGGGGTCTGGAATTCCCAAAGACCCAATTGTAGAATCAACTGCCTGATTTAATTGTCGAGTTATTTCACCCTTGATTTCTCCATAACTTTGCCCTAAAGCTTGGTTCAACTCAGTTTCATAGCTTGATATTCGGCTTTTTAGGCTCATATAAACTTGCTGAAATTGAGTCAAAAAGGGTAACTCTAATCCCCAAGCTTGATTACAACTATCGCCAATCAATATCGTCGTAAAGAGAGAACTAACGCCAAGATAAATTACCATCGGGCGTAAAATCATGCTTTTGTGTGATTTCATATAGATCCTCGAAAGATACAGGAAAAGGTTTTGGTGAGCAGGGACTAGTAACAAGAGCTTCAAAATCGTTCAAAGGCTCGGCAGTCACAATTGCATCAACATTTGTTTCTCCTCCTGGTGGTTTGGAATAACTTTCAAAGTAAGTACTTTTATAATGTGGAGTATTACTTGGAATCAAAGGATGCTTTTTAGTTCTAATTAATACATAAGATTTCTTTTGCAACTGTGTGTTAATCCCTGGCTGCTGAATTTTATCTTTAGGAATAGCATGACGACCATTTCCTGAATTGAAAGCTGAATAGAGAGTTCGACTTTTGAAAATCAAGTCATCAGCATCTTTTAAAGATTTTTCACAAAGGACTTTTTGATTAGCCAATAATTTTTGATATTGCTCATCTTGATACTTCCACATTTGAAAACTTAAGCTGGTGACTCCTATACCTAAAATTACCAAGAGAATTTTTTGTTGAATTGCAAAAGCAATTAGACTTTTCATAATGACTGTCCTTGTTTGATGCACTCCACATAATACTTAGAAAACTCCGACACCCATTCAAACTTGTTCGGATATTGAGCTTGAAAGCGATTGCGCTTTGCCTGTTCCTCTCTGCTGTTGGCAACTAGCGCCAGCATGACGTAGGAGGGATAATAACGACAACGAATGTACGTGCGGTTGTAATCCAGCAACCATGTTGTGTACATTTGCTGAAGATTAGGCCGAAATAGCTCATTCTTCTCAATAATCGAGTGCGGAATCGAAAGGATATCAGTAAAGCTTTTCGCCGCCCCGGAAACCAACCGCCCAATCAATCTTGTGGGTATATTTTGTAGAATCTGTTCTCCCGCCTCAGATTTGGCAATGGAAATTACATCCTGGGCAGCAAGGATTATTCGACTGCCGGATTTGCGAGCGGTGGCGCATTTCCGCCCAACTAGCCGAGATAGTGCAGTGAAACGTAGTAACACACTTGACTCATCCATGAAGAATACACTCTTTGGTGAGGAAAGTGATTGCCGAGAAGCTGCCATATATGCACTCATCCCGAAAACTTCTGCATCTTTATCTGATTGCAGGTTGGTTAGTGCAAAAGTAATTAACTTAGAATCAGTTTGGAAGGTGGAAGGCTTGCAAATCGCATCCCCAATGGCGCTTGCTTTCCAGTATTTCAAACGCAAACGAATGTAATTAAGCGCTTTCTCAACATTCTCATCTTCATAACCCAAATTAATATATTCTGTTGAGAAAAATTGCTCCATATCTACTAGAGTTGGGGTATTATCCCACTCTGGCGTTCCAATTTGGCTGATTCGTGCTAATTCAAAACGACGTTGGATGTCTGGATGTTCATAAAACGCTTTTGTGCCTAGTGGAATCAGCGACTCGATTGTTTGTGCCAAAAAGCCATCAAATTTTTGTGAACCCAAAACCAACTGCAAGATAATCAGATTCACATCATTTCTATGAAGCTTTATTCTTTCTTCTCTTCCCTCTACATCCCACTCTGGAATTGCTGACAAATCTATTGGCTGGACAAGATTATTTGATTCTTTGGCGATATTAAAGTAAAACCCGTTGTGGTATGGGGTGAAATCTCCAAATGTCCCCGTTCCATCATCATTGGGTAAGTCAATAATCAAAACTGACATTCCCATTGCCAAGCATTCTGCGATCATTGTGGCAACTAAAACAGATTTTCCTGAGCCTGTCGTTCCTAGAATCATCATATTCTTGGTTATCGACAAGTCTAGATGTACTGGCGAATGACCTTGTTCTGCAATTAATTCAAAACCCTGATTATCAGCCTTGGCAATTTGCACTGTACTAGCTAACCCTAATACTTCACTCGCAAAAAATGTTAATCGGCGATTATAAGGGCGTGATAATAACTGTTCCATTTTGGCTCCCAATGTTTGTAGCCAAATCAGCCAAGCATATTGCGTTTCTCGAATTAGCTCTGCTGGTTGGTTAATGTACCCAGAAATCAATCTACAAGTATCGTCAATTTCTTCAGGTGTATCCCGATAAATTAACACTACTAATCCTAATGTTTCTGGTGTGTCCCCTGTGTACAATTGCTTTTGGGCTGTTACACTCCACTCAACATTTATTTGTGAGGCAACATCAATTGTTTTCTTTTGAGCGCTGATTTCTGCATTTCGCGCTCTCCGGGTAATCATTTGTTGCGCCAATCGGGTTAGTTTCTGGTCGGCGGGACTGATTTCGGTAATCACTTCCACATCGTAAATTGGCTCTCGTGCAAATATATTCCACAGAAATCGGATTTGTGCTTCTGTTGATGCAAATACTTCTGGTTTTTGCGACAAAACCATCACGCCGACATATTTTTTACCGCCCTCAACATCAGGCAGACATACCCACTTTCGATCTGCGAAAGGTATACCATTATTCATCAATACTGATGTCGCATGAGCTTGATCTATATATGATTTATTTGTTGCTGGGGTTTCGTTAAATTCCTCCCTTAGTCCCAATGAATCAAATACTAAAGTATGCGGGATTTTTACAATCTTTGCTCCCACAGACTTACTTAACTCTTTCCATAGTTGCTCTGCACTTTTTGGCTTTGGGGCGAAACCCATCTCTGTCAATATCTGTAGATGTCTTTGTGAAACATCTATCGCTTTTTCTAATATCCTTTTTAAGTTCTTTTTCGTAACTTCCGTCGCCCCTGTTGCTGTAAATCGTCTTGTCAGAAAATCTGCCAGCTTCACCAATGCTCGGTCTATCGGGTCGCCGCCCTCTGTTCCCCCTGGTACTATAGTGAAAGTCGTATAGACGCTCAGAGTTATGTTTTTTCTCTGACGCAAACGTGTCAATTCCTGAATTCTCCCTAACTGCCCCCAGTCCAGAAATTCGCTCTCATCTGATACAGGATTTTGCAATCGCTTGTATAAATACTCTTTGGCATCACTATCATCACAGAATGAACTCCATCTAAATGTGAACTTTTCACCTTGGGGTATCTCCTTGCACCCATTCTCAAAAGCTTTGGCTATTGCTTCTACTTCTTCACTTGAATTAAATAATGGATGAATTCCTGTGCAACTATATCCAAATACTAGTTGTAATGTATTATTCGTGTCGCTGAGAAGTTTTTTACTAAGTAAGTAAGCACCAATACTATAGCTACCCCTTTTGAGTTTTACAAAAGTTGTCAAATCTAGCCAGTCCTCAAATGGACTTACTTTCGTGTTGGTTTGAGAACGACTAATCTTCATCATTTCCACGGACTACGAATTTTCTTAGCTCCAATCTTTTGTTTTTGTTGCGGTGTTAAGTATCTCGTATACCCTCTCGACCATACAGGCACAATTGGATAAATCTTTGACCAAAATAAATGAGGTTTTTTCCCTGATAAAGCTAATGCTGTTGCACTTAACCAGCAACCTATCAATATACTCCAAGCTAGATTTAATCCCAATGCAAAAGCTAAAAAGAAACCTACACCGAATAATGGAATCACTACAGCAAACTGAAATCCTGTAAAGATTCCAATCGGTGCGCTCTTTCCTAACGATTGATTCACTTGTTTGATTTCTCTATGACTCATCATTAGTTATTAAAATTAAACAAATGAGCAGAAATTGGCACCCCTTTCTGCTCGAAGCTTCCAGAAGTTGTTGTGTTTTAGTTGCAAGCTGCTGTCACATTTGCAAACAGAATGTTTTGAGCAATGAATAACACCAGAGTTATAAAAAATATCCCTACTGGTTGCTGAACCATTTGCGTTACTTCTTGCCCATCACCTAATGCATTGGCAACCTTCACTCCTGATGACACGAAATAAATGAATAACATCACTGTTATCGCTGCGTTTATCACTCCTGGTAAGCCATTTATTAATGCATTTCCTTGAGCCGATGCTCCACCAAACATACACGTCATTGCTATTTGTGCTGGGTTAAACAAACCAAATGCTTGTGCTGGTCTTGTTTGGCTAGCAACAATCAAAGTTGTACCAACCGTATATATCTGATATTGGTATCTCAAACCTACTTTACCAATCAGCTTGGCAATCACCTGATTCTTAGTTTTAGCTCTTTGGCGTGAACCACGTTCCTTTGTATTACTTACCAAAACAATCCCTCCTTTATTTGTCATAAATAGTCAGATAAGTCTAATTGTGTTACCTCGAAACTTAAGAGAAGAATACATTCGTCAGAATCAAGAGTATGCCGATTCAGTGGAAACTCTGGGCGCAGGCTGACTCCGTGTTGCAACACTAAAGCAGAATTTATTTGAGATAAATATTCACCATATTTATTTTCTTTCTACTGGTAGTAACTGGATTATACTATCACATCAAATAAAGCTGGAGGCAAACTTAACAAGCTTTTTTATGAACTTTTCTTACAGGAATGTAAGACAAAATTCAAATATTATCGTCTTACTTTATTCAGTTATTCATTGATAAGCTTACTCAACAATTAATTTCTCTCTCTCTAATCAGCCTTTTGATTGTGGTTGATAAACTTGTACCCCAATCAGAGGCGATTTTCTCTAACCTTTCACGTTCAAACTCATCTAGATAAACTGGTAAAGAAGCTTTTTTCTTTTTAGAATTCTTCATAGATAACTTATCTCTTACTTTTGACATATTATGCTAATTTCTCTATTTTTTAAGCTAAATATTCTGACTTCTATAATGTTTTTATGATATTATTACAATATTACTTTATTCTCAGGTTATGCGATTACACCCATACTTGTAGGAGCATATTATAAGGGGAGTCAAATTATGCGTTCCAAGTCAAATAAACATAATTCTGCCAGTGTTACACTTCGCGTAGAACCAAAATATGTGAGTGATTTAAAGCTCTATTCACAGGTGGTTGGAAGAAATCAATCTGAGATTCTGCGGGAATTACTTATATCTGCCCTCAACTCCATCCCAGAACATCAAAGAAGAGCTATGGAAATTATTGCTCAGTGCAGAACCTCTAACTGATTGCCAATTCTCACTTGTAGCTCTACTACAACCCTCCTAATAAAGTGAGGGTTTTATTATTAGTAAGCAAATTTTTTTCAAACTACTAACAGGAGCATAATCTCTGCAAATCCCTGATACTTCATTAACCACACACCAAAAATACTTGTCAATATATATTGAAAAAACATTGGGAGGAAAAAGAGATAAATCTGCTCCCTAACTCGAGCGACGGCAATCCTAACTGATGTACTGAATTAAACCCGTGCCTAACTTCTGAACAGCGATCGCCTGGGCGTGGGCGCTTGAGCCATCGCATCCAAAGACTACTGCTTAACTTACACTTTTAAAATCTATGGCTATTCCAGCAGCACAGTTAAAGATCGGCCAATCAGTAAGGTATTTGATTGGGACTCGAAGTGGTATGAGTGCAGCAATAACCGATATCAGCAAATCATCTCTTAGTCTCAAAAATACTTATATTGTTACTTTGACCTTTGATGATGATTCACTACCAAATCACTTAAAAACACAGCAACTCACTGTTTACGACGAATTGCTTGAAGGTTGTGAAATAATCACATTTTAAAAAATTAAAATTGGCAACAGCAGAGCGCACATTCACTGCGACAAGTTGAAATTAACCAAAATACTAACTTACCGGATGATAAAATCCCGTCTGATAGTTAAATTCCCACCCAATACCGGATCTATCTTTGCCCTTACACCATGCTACAAAAAGCGGTGGGGGGAGTTTAATTCGCTCCTTGCTTACAGTTTCCTCACTTACACCAAGTCTCTTGGCTAAACCTTCTTCAGTTAACGGTTGCATTCTAGGAGTATGCGTTTTGAAGGATGAATTATTGTAGTACGATTTCTGTCCCCGCTTTTGTTGGTTGTTGAGATAGTCTTGAATTTTAATGATCGCCTCAGCCAGCTGTGTCATTCGGGCACACATCCCCTCAATTTTTTCTTCTAAATCGGCGAGGTTATGGATTGCTGTGGTTTGGTTCCTATTAGATTCACTTGATAACTGTGACTCAAGCTTATCAAGTCGTGAGCAAATAGCTAACATCGTTTCATTCGTCGGGTTCTGGTGACTATTATTACCAGCAAGTAAGTACTCCTCAACACTTGCCTTAATCTTAAAGTCGAGGCGTTTATCTAAATTATCGCCACCAATTGTATCAAGGTTATCTATATCATCTAGGTAAAATTCGATAAATTGGGTGAGCGTGGCTGTTGCCGTCGTCTCTTTCGACTTACAACGGGCGATAAACTGCTCCCACATTTTTTGGTCACAGTTGAAAGATGCCAGCTTTTTTTTACGCCCTGTATTGCTCATATCTACGTTTCATCTAGGTAAACCTTAACTGTCCACGCTCATTTAATCGCGTAATTTATCATGATAATTACCTTGATGCTACCATCGTCAGCACATTCCTCAACGAAGAGGGAAAGGGGAATGTCCAAACGGTAAAAGAAGCTTTGCTCCCGTTCTTTCCTCCATACGGTATAAAACCCCTGTTTTTAAATTACTGGTTCTCTTTGCCCCTTCCCCCTCATTAGAGGATTGCCTTATCCAATTTTTCATCATCTTAAAACTGTTTTGTTCTGATCGCTGATAGGATTATTAACCATCGGGGGTAGTGCAAGGGGTGAAAATTGACCGTCACGGGAAGGCAAAGGTATTGTCGCCGGAAGAAATCGGGCGTCTGTTTACCGATGGGTTGACTACAGTTAGAGACAGAACACTCGGTGCCGTGATGCTGTACACTGCCTGTCGTGTCTCCGAATGCGTCACCCTCAAAATTCAGGATGTTTATGACAGCAGAAGCAAAGTCAGACCAGAGTTGAATATTCGCAAAGGCAGTACGAAGGGGAAGCTGTCCACTCGTACAATTCCTGTGCTGGATGATCTGCGGCATCACCTGGAATTGTATAAACCCAAAGTTTCTCGTGATAGTTATCTCTTTCCTGGACGCTGGGGCCGTGGTCATTTGCATGAGGATTATGCAGCACTAATTTTTCGGAGAGGGTGCAAACTAGTAGAGATTGAAGGCGCAAGTACTCACAGCTGCCGGAGAACTGCACTGACGTTGATGAGCAATGCAGGAATTCCACTGAGAGTGATTCAGCAAATCAGCGGACATCGAAATTTGGAGCAACTGCAAGAGTATCTCGACGTAGAAGCGTCGCAAGTTCGGGGTGCGATCGCGGCATTGTCGATGCTGACACCGGTGGTAAAAGATAGTAGCAAAAGCGATAGCGCTGCTGATAACAATACTAAGTTGATGACGGATTTCTAGATCGGAAAATATAGGAAATCCGATCTAGACAGGAGTTATGCCAGATAAAGACTATAAGGATTTTCCCAAAAAGTCATTTACAATTCCATCGGCAACACCTCAAGCGATAGCCAATGATAAAAATGAGGCACAGATTGCTCTTTATTTACGTAACTCAGTCGCGGCGTAGGCTTTATCCCTCCATCGGCAACACCTCTTCATTCAGCAAGGCATAAAATTCCGGTACTGCTGCCTCGACAAGTCGCAGTTCATTTGCCGCGATCGCTTCAAGTTCCAGCACGGTATCCCAGCGCAAATCCTCAACCCATCGCTTAAGGATGCCCTTAATCGCGTCCACCCCCTGCTTAATGCCAGAGCGTAGCATTTCCACACAATGAAGTAGAGTAATGCGATCGGTCGGAGGCGACTCAAATTCGGTAGTATCCTCCCCTTGGCAATGGGAGTTCCCTATAGCATCAAGGGGGGGTGTGGATACCAATTCGCAATTGTCAATTCGCAATTCGCAATTTCTTGAAGTTAATTGCGAACTTGTACTGAGCGTAGCCGAAGTAGTGCGAACTGCGAACTGCGTTAGCGAAGCGGGGCGTAGCCCATTGCTCATTGGAGCTTTTTGCTCCCGTTGATGATGGCGATGAGCAATTACATGCATTGCAAATTCTAATTCCTCTTTAGATAAAGAAAAAAGTTTCACCTGTTGCCCCCGTTTACCTTGCTTGCGGAAAGTCAACTTTAGCCCCAGCTGCTCTAGCATTGTGGCCAGCAACCAAATAGGTTTACAGTCACTGGGAATAGTAAACCCAAGAATTGCTTTGACGTGAACAGCACAATGTATAGCGATCTCCCTCATCTTGAGCAAAGTGGGGTCATCGGCAGTAAATTCATCACCCTTCATTAAACGTTTAAGAATCTGATGCAGCCCCAGATTAAACCGCGCCAACCACCGTGCCGAGTAATTACCCCAGTCGATGCACAAAGGTAGATTGTCCCGTTCGGTGCGGTCTTTTTGGGTGACAATTGTTGGTGGCGTAGGATAAGTTTGCCCAGTTTTGGGGTCAGTAAACGATTCTTCGGGTGGGGCTAAAATGGCCTCAAGTCCGGCTAGGGCTCTAATTAAGCGGCCACCTTTATCCATTTCTACGAGTGATTCGGTTACTTCGATGCCGTAAGAATCAGAAATGCGGAACTTTTCACATTCAAAAATTTCATTAGGGTCAAGGTAATCTTTGCTCTGACGGGCACGGTACTCGCTCAAAGTAATATTCTTAGCCTTGGCAACAGCCGAATTGTGGGCACTATCCAAAGCTTGTGCTGCTGCTTTAAGACTTTCGAGAGATTGAGGATCTGAATCACTGCCCACATATATAAATGTATTGCCCATTTCGGTGAGAAGCGATCGCAAATCATCACGCAGATTATTCAGAGAATAGTGGCGGTTAGCCATAATTTGGCAGTAAGCCTCAAGCGCCCAATCTTTCTCTGCGCCCCGCTTACCCGTTTCTCTGTCAATCCGCAACAGAAAAGCGGTCATTTCATTGGTTTGGAGCAAGCGCTCTTTAATCTTGGTAGCATTGGTATCCTTGTAACCAAAGGGAGGACGCTTTGCCACCCAAATATGAAACGGGACTTTCGGGCGATAGCGGTAAAGCTGTTGGGCGCATTCAGTAGCAGTTTGGGAAACGCCGTGAAACACACCAAATACTAAGTCAAAATGATACTCGGAAATATCGACACCAGTACCGAGACTGGGAGAGGCGAACAAGGCATCAAAGTTTTTGACGGCGTTGGTGATATCTTTGATGAAAGCGACATTCTCATCACTGCCAGAATTGTCAGAGTGAACCGACCAAATGCGGTATGAAGTCCTACGGGCTGGGCAAGGGGTAAGGGGTAAGGGGGAAAGGACGGAGGAGGAATCTGTTAATTCTTCCTTTTCCCGGTTACTGAGCGCAGTCGTTGGCGTAGCCTCTCCAAGAGTTGTATCCCCTTTAACATGCACCCTGCCAAGTTCACTTAGCGAACTACTAGATTCTTCGTACTTGATAGTAAAGGATTTGTCGAGTTTTTTGATAAAACGCTTACTGTCACTTGCAACCATGACTTTCTCACCAAGCATTAACGCTGCCGAGATTTGGGCGACTAGAGCGCTTGAATTATCCCCCTCGTACCAATAAATTGTGCGTGAACCGTTTCGCCATTCGTTTTTGATAATGTACGGGACTTCACTTTTGGGTCGCATTGCAAGAAAGAAGTTTACCGTTAAATCATCCATGTGTGCATCGGCAATCACCACTAACGGCGCGTTGTATACTATATATTCCAGTACCTCCAAGATGGCGGCGCGATGTTGTTTGCAAGTATTACTGTGCAGTAGGTGGGTAAGGTATTGGCAGGCTTCATCTATAAATATGCAGCCGTAAGTGAGAGACTGAGTATTAAGCTTATGCAAGCTGTCAATAGTAATACTAAGGGCTTGAGCCTGAGCTAAACCTGTGTAACCCAAGTCGGAGTACATCGCCGTCTGCAAGCGTTTGGCAAGATTTTTCAACAAGTTAACCCGATGCCCATTGTTGAGGAACCGCGCGTCGGGGTTTTGGTCACGCCACCAGCGCATAAGTTCAGTTTTACCAGTACCCATGTCGCTCCAGAGTACGACTAGTCCTGATTTTGGAAAATTGAAGCTAGGGGATTTCTTCGATTTGTCTGAATCAACTCCGCCAGAATCTGTAGACTTCTCCTTTCTGAAATGTCCTTTAACCGAAGGTGTAAACAATTGTTCTTGTGCAATATCATAAAGCTCAGGGACGGATGAGCATTTTTCTTCAAGGTCAGGAATGCACAAAGCCTCAGAAAGATACTTAACATTAACAGTGACATCTGGTTTGTATTTGCTAAGTCCCCATTTCTTAGCCCGATATGAGCGCTGGTAATCAGGAAGTGATTTAGCATCGTCTATAATTGCAGTCAGCAGAGCATTGGCATCTTCACCCCTGGCTACCACGAAATCATCTACACCTTTTTCTGGCCCCGGCAACAGCGCAACTTCACATTCAGAACCTGCCGATTCGATTGCTTTTGCAGTGCGAACAGTGGCTTGAAACACCGACCACCTGGTTTTAGAAGAAGTTTCGTAGTCGAATAAAATAATGAACCTGCGTCCCGCCTGAGCCATTGGTACTAAGTCAGGATGCAACCGTTCATCAAAATCCTGTTTGCCCACGCGCCCGTTCCAAATTCCCGGAAGTGCGATCGCTACAAACCCTAAACTAAGCAAGCAAGCGGCTTTCTTCTCACCCTCGCATAAGATAATCGGAATCTCTGGATGTTGCTTTACCCACTCCCAAAATATTAGTGGATTGAGTTGATCCAGCAAGCGCAGCGCTAAAAGCGAATGATAGCGCTTAATTAGATAGCGTTTTGCAACTTTGTCCCAAATGGGGTTAGCGACATCAAAGTAGGTAACACGGTTGGGGGTTTTGGGGGGTGACTCGTACTTAACTGGCTTGCCTTTTTGCCAATCAATGCGCGGGAAGTTGGGCTTGATCCTTCCCCACTCCATCGGTTGCCAGTTTTTAAACGGGTCAAGTGACTGAATCCAGGTTCCACCCAGTAATAGGTGCTGATACATTTTGATGTATCCATCTGTTACCCGACCCGCATTCTTGCGTGGGATTTTATCAGATATGAACAGGAAATCATAAACTGATTCTCCCTCAACGTGAAAGAAGTTGCGCTTAATCAACGCCGGATGAATGGCGCTACCAGCTAACAACTCATGGTATTCCGCAGCCGTGAGATTGTTTAGATATTCAGTTGGAGAGGCTGCGCCTGGGTCAAGGGTAACGGGCAAAGGGGAAGGGGAGGAAGAATTTGTTAACTCTTCCCCATCCCTTTTCCCTTTTCCCTTTTCCCTTTCCCCCGTTTTCTTCGGGGTATGGTTCATCGGTTCTCTCCAAGGAATTTTTTGGAGAGAACTCTTTCAAGCTGCGAAACCCTTACTCTAGCCTGGATATTCCGAAAATTTCCCTTCGTCACAGCACAAAATTGCCATGCGAAAGCTGCACTCGACCCCATGCGCTCTACTACTGCGCTCTTGGGGCGTTCTCTGTTTGTCATGATATTTTCCCCTGATAACTCGGTTGACAAGTTCAGAGGGGGTTGGATCAGTTATCAGTTATCTAATCTTGGACTCTACTCCCAACTGATAACTGGTAACTATTATTCGCGCTACCACTGCTTTTAACTACAAAATTCGGGATATTTCTTAACCAAACTTAACTTTACCTAAAATTTATGAATTTCGACAGCAAAAACACACCGCAGGGAATGGACTTTCCAGGCGGCAGACCCTATAATGGATCTGGTAGCGCGGTAAAAACTCTCGGACAATTTAGTAGTCGCACCAGTGGCCAAACTTTAGCGACAACTTCTTTTGTTCCTTCGAGATCAAACCCGCTCTAGATCAATATGAAATTTGCAATACGTAGAAAGCGCGACTCCTTAGTGGCGCTTTCTGCATTAAACAGTCGTACTGTTGTATCTTCACCTCCATGCCTCCTTTCAATTAGCTTGATTTTACAGAAGTTCTGGTCGTCTTACTCGGTCGAGGTAAGAGCTTTCATTCAAATGTATTCGCAGAAGATATTTGGTTTAAGTTAAGATACCTAAACACAAGCTTTTCAAAACAAACCCATTGAATTAATCAGTGATCAAAAATACCCGCAGGCGGTGTTCCTTGGTTGACGTTGGTCAACTTCTTTCACACTTTTATGCTCAAGCTAGACCGGATAATGTACTAGAGATGCGTTAAATCTCCCTATTAAGATGTAGCATTTAAATCAATATAGCCTAGAAAGGTAATTTGAGAACCTAGCTTCAGTTAATAATTGTGAATTTTGTAGATGTTTTAAGTACTAAGGAGTAAAATATAACTTTATGTATACCTACTTACGTAAGGAAAAGTCGGCATGAATTCAAGCCAAGTTTTAGACGTAAAAAGAGTATTAGCTGTATTAGAAGAACAAGTGTTTCAATCTACGGGAAGGTATTTAACAGAAGTAGAAAAAGTTCTTATTAAGGGAGTTTGGGATAGTAAAGATTATAAAGAGATGGCAAGTGATTCGGGGTATAACGCATACTATTTGCAGCAGAAAGTAGCTCCACCACTATGGAGTATGCTTTCAGTAATTATTGGTGATGGAGTGAAAGTAACAAAAATATCTTTGAAATCTATTTTGCTTAAGCTAGCAAAGAGCGATTATCGGAAGGAAGAGGCATCCAGATTGGATAACGATAGTTTCGTTGGCAATATTAGAATTTATGGGGAACTACCTAAAATAAAATCTTTTTATGGACGAAAGGATGAAATTAACTATTTTAAGAAACAAATTACTCTATTTAAAGAACGCTGTATAGTTTTTACTGGAGTTGGAGGAATAGGAAAAACTTTATTAGCCTCTAGATTGGTTGAAGAAATAACTTTTGATTCTTTAAGTAGTATATATGAATGTATAATCTGGAAAACAATTAATCATTCTTTATCAATTGATGAGTTAGTCATTGATTTAAATAAAATTTTTCAAGTAGACATAGAAGCAAGTGAAAACTCTTTTATAGATAGCATATCTTTACTATCAAAACAGCTTCACTTACATCGTTGTCTACTAGTAATTGATGGATTTGAAAAGCTATTGTTAGCCGATGATTTTGGAAAAAGATTACAATATGAAAAATTCCTTTTAAAACTTACAGAAGGGAAGCATGAAAGCTGCATTATTATAACAAGTCAGTTGCCTTTAAAAGAATTTGCTTCTGTGACTACAAAACTACCTATTCGGTCTTTCAAATTAGAAGGTTTAGATGTAAACGCAGGAATGCAAATATTACAAGAAAAAGGTTTAACTGGACAGGAATGTAAGCGATTAATTGAAAATTATTCTGGGAATCCATCAAGTTTAGAAGCGTTGGCTGATAGAATTAATCGTTTTTTTGAGGGGAATGTGAAAACATTTTTTAGATATCAAACTACTATGATTGATCCTCAACTTGAAACAATGCTACATCAGCAATTTGGACAAGTTGGACTTTTAAGTAATCTTCAAAGGCAAATAATGATTTATTTGGCAGAAGAAATGTCAGAAAACTCGACTTATATTCAATTCTCTAAACTCATTGATAATTTAAAAGAGCGAGTAGATTTCAAGTTGTCAGTTTTTGAACTAATAACAGCAATAGAAGTTTTAGAACAACGCTCGTTAATTGAAATTGCTGGTAAATCAAACAAACGAGAAGCTAGTTATAGTTTACAAGCATCTATTAAGAAGTATATTTTAGTTGATCCATTGGGATTAGTGCATAAAATACCAGATACAATACAAACAAGGGAAGTTACCTTGTGGGCTACTGCATAAATCCTCTTTGTACCCAACGTTATAATCCTGATAGCGCTGAAAATTGTTTAGCATGTGGAAATCCATTGATAATAAACGGGCGTATTCGTTTGCTACGCCCATTGCGTTCTTTGGAGCAAAATCCATATACTTACACAGATGTCTTTGAAATTGAGGATATTGGCACAGAAGAACATCCTCAGCCTCAAATAAGAGTAATGAAAGTATTAAGATGGATTGATGATTCTAAGTTAGTTGAGCTACTTAAAAGAGAATCACTCATATTACAAATCTTAGACCATCCTGGAATTCCCAAGTCTAATAGGGAAGATTATTTCACATTTAGGCTGAATGATAATCTTCTAGAACTACATTGTCTAGTTATGCATAAGTTTGAAGGAGAGAATTTAACTCAGTGGGTACAATCTTATGGACGAATTAGCCAAGAAATGGCTTATGAATGGTTATTACAGTTGATGGAGATTCTTGATTTAGTTCATCGGTCTGGTTTCTTCCACAGAGATATCAAACCAGAAAACATTGTTCATCAACCCGACGGGAATTTAGCACTTGTTGATTTTGGTGGAGCAAGACAGCTTAGTAGAACCTACTTTGCCAAAGTCAGTACCAGTGGAGGAACTACTACAGGATTCGGTAATGGTTACGGAATAACTGCTGTTAGGACAGCTTGTTACTCTCCCTTAGAGCAAATTCATGGACAAGCCGTACCACAGTCAGACTTTTACGCTTTAGGTAGAACTTTTGTTTACTTAGTCACAGGTATTTCTTTGATTGAAATCAAAATGGACGAGCAGACAGGAAGACTAATTTGGAGAGATAAAGCACTTCACATAGATAAATTTCTGGCTGATTTACTTGATGATATGATGGCTCCTTTTGTTGGGCAGCGCCCACAAAGTACTCAAATAATAATACAGCGTTTGGAGCGCTTACCTAATCAATCAAAGTTTAATCGAGTAATTAAATCAAAGCCGTTTCAACTGAGTGTGTTTGTATTAGGTTTACTAAGTATTGTTGGTTTGATATATGCATCCCTACCTCTAGTAGCAAAATATTATTTAGATTCCGGTAAAAAAGCTTATAAAGAAAATCAAATTGACCAAGCTGAGAACGATTTTCAAAAAGCAGTATATTTGAATACTAGCTTAAAATACACAGTAGCAGATTATTTTTTAAATCAAGGTAAAGAAGCTTATAAAGAAAATAGGATTGCTGATGCTGAAAAAGACTTTCAAAGAGCAATAAAGTATGAACATAATTTAAATAATTCAGTCTCAATTTTTTACTTTGAGAAGGGTTTACAGCATCAAAATAACCCTAAGATTGCTAGAAAAAATTACGAGCTAGCTATAAAGTACAACCCGAAAGACGATACTGCGTATAATAATTTAGCAATTGCGTGTCAGCAGTTATATGACTATAATTGTGTTAACAAAACTTACGAAATAATTTTTAAGTTAAAACCTAATAAATGGGAATCACATTACGGATTAGGTGATTTTTATGATGGACAGGGAGAATATGATTTAGCAGAAAAGCAATATGAAATTGCTATTAAAAGTAGCGATCAAGCTATATTTGCTGTTGCGGCTTTAGCAAGATTGAAAAATAAAAAAGGGGATCATAGAGCAGCAGCTACTTTAGCTTTAAAAGGTTTGCAGAAGACTAACAATCGGGAATTACAAGCATCGCTGTATAAAGATTTAGGATGGGCAAGGTTAATGGAAAATAAGTTAACTGAAGCCGAAAGATATCTAGAAAAAGCAACAAAGTTAGATAGCGAAAGAACAGATGCATATTGTTTGCTATCTCAAATAGAAGAATCATTAGGTCAACTTAATTACGCCAGAGCTTATATAGATGCTTGTATCTTGACTAAATCTAGCCTACCAGAAGTGTTTCGCTGGAGACAAGAACTGCTAGATCGGATACTTGATAAATGATAAGATGCTCAAACAAATTATGTTTGTAAAACAATGAAAAAGCTGATGTTTTTTGGGGGAATGTGCTGTTTAACTTCTCTAATACTAATTCATCTACCATTGCTAGCAAATGTACCGCTCATAAGAGTAAGAAGAAATCAGGTTCATTGTGATCCACAAATGGGAAGGATAATAAGTAAGGGTCACAAGCACTTGTCAGCAGGGAGCTTAATTTGTAAGGGAGATACGATAGAAGTTGTGAATGGTGATTATGTAGAATTTTTATGCTTTAGTTCTGGAAACATTTTAAATTTATCTAGTGGAACTATTCCTCTTGATAAATGTGCAGAACCTGACGAAGCCTTATCCACTTGCAATCCAACCAATACTAATGCGTGTCACATACGAAAAGGTGGCACAGAAGGGAGCGATGAGCCAACAATCATTTCTCCTTATAGCACATCAACATTGAATTCCCGTCCAGAAATAACTTGGACTGCTGTTAAGGGTGCTACTTCTTACAAAGTCAAAGTAAAAAGTTACGAGTTTGGATGGGAAAAAGTTGTAAATCAAACTCGGCTTGCCTACCCAAGTGATGAAAAAGAATTTCAACCGGGTACTCCATATACAATAGATGTCTTTGCATATATTGATGGTCAAGCTTTTAGCTATGATGAAACGTTTGTGGACGTATTGTCTGTAGCAAAGCAAGAACAAATTGCACAAAAGATTAAACGCATCAAAGACTTAGGGCTACCTCCAGATGAAACTATTCTTGACGTAGATGCTATTTATACGGCAGAAAATCTTTTAAATGAAACAATTGAGATGTTAAAAATGGCAACAGCAACTAATAGCCAAAATCCGACTCTTTACAGAGTACTGGGCGATCGCTATCTGAAGGCCAAGTTGCCAAAGGAGGCGAAATCCGAATACATCAAGGCATCTGAGTTAGCGAAAAGCAGCAATAATTCCAAAGAGTTCCAAAAAGCCCAATTAGGGCTACAAGTAGTGGAATTTTACAACCAGCTTCCAACCAGGAGGAACCCACCCCAATAATAAGCCTTCTTATATTTAGGATTTGACAGTAAACTTAATTGCGCCTGACGTAGTGCTTCTGCTTTTGGCAAGCCATTGTTCAAACCTTTATAAAATTCTTGCATAAGCAAAGCGGTAGAATCGGCATCCACGCGCCACAAAGTAGCAACAGTACTACGCGCTCCTGCGGTAGCAGCCATTCCTGCAATACCCATTGCTGACTGCTTGTTGCCTTTAGCTGTTTCGCAGGCGCTGAGAACAAGTAACTCAATTGCATCTTGACTATTTTCAGTTTTACCTCTGATTAAGCTGTCAAAGTCCCTAATATTAATTAGCTTGTCATAGGCTACTAGTACTGTTTTGAGTGGGTCAGAACTAAATTGACCGTGGGTAGTAATATGTACAATAGGAAAATTATTTTGAGTTAGTTCTTCTTTAAACCTTTTAAGGGTAAACTTCTTGTCTAACAAGGCAACTGACGATTTAGTTTGTTTTTCTACATTTTCTATTTCTTGTTTAGATGGGAGCAAATTCTCCATATTTTTAGGTGCATTTGGATCTATAGAACTGGGGCTTAGTTTTGATAGTCCAGCTATTAAAGCTATCATCTGGTTTTCATGTAAGACTCTAGGTTGTCTAATTCTGGAACCTAAAGTTTCTGCAATAGACCCGTCCTAAAACTTGCAAGCAAGTATATATAAGGCTTTGAGACCGCC
>NZ_JAVRBM010000111.1:0-23594 GCF_034531255.1 Nostoc sp. ChiQUE01b
AATACATTGGTACTACCAATTTGCGATCGCCCTGTGCCAGTTGCGTAAGTCCTGTACTTATTAAGTATATACTTACAAGTAGGAAATAAGCCATTGGTAGCAAAAATGCAAATTTGTGACCAACAACAAACCAATCGATTACGCCGCCATTATCCGTGTCGGCAACCAAGCTGTCCAGAACCACCTGGCTGACTATCGGTAAACAAAGTACATAACCAACATTCAGAAAGCTAAATGAATTCATATTGGCGATGTTATCAACAAGTAATTGAACCCTATATTTTAGTACATAAATACTAAATAGATATTTAAATACGCCTAGTACCTGCTTCGTTAAACTACAAGATAAAGTTTTATGGATAAACAGCTTCAACACATTCCAAATAATCAGTTTCTGGATATTTCACCAGTTACAGACATTATTAAATTTATTGGTTCTTTCGTAGATTTTATGGTTAAGCCACTGACATTATTATCAAATAATGCACATGAAAATCACGAAAGCCCTTTACTGTAAGCTTTTAAAACTGTCAAGCAACAAGTTTTTAGTATTAGGTTCCATAAAATGTCCGATAGAGCCAACCCACTACTATAACTAATATGAAAAACTGTTGCCACAAATCCATTGCCATGTTTAAGGTTATACAAATCCAAAATGGCCATGGGAATGATTTAAATGCTTGATGAAAATCTTCGTAGGGAGCTGTCTCTGCACATTTCATCATAAGTTGATAGGTTTCGCTTATGCGTAAGTTACGACGGCGGAGAGATCGCACCAGCACTCGAATCGTCGTCTTATTACCAACACCAATTTTGCTCAAATTCTCTGCTGCCCTTCTGCAAGTATCTTTATCCTGAGTGCTTTTCAGCACCCGCAATAGTGCATGGATTGCCGTCTCATTGCCCGTACTGATTTTGCCCAAGTTCTCCATTGCTCTCTGACGAACACCCAAATGCCGAGTGGTTTCCAGTACCTGCACCAATTCGAGAATTGCCGTTTCATTTCCGCTACCGATGTCGTTCAAGATATGGACTGCTCTTTGATAGGGTGTTTCTAGAGTAGTATGGTAATCCTCAGTAGTTTCCACTACCTGCATCAGTGCACGAATTAGCGTCTCATTGCCTGGGGCGATCTCGTACAAACCTTCGACTGCCAACCATCGGTTATTTTCATCTTGAGTTGTTTCTACTATCTCCGCCAGTGCGCGAATCGCGATTTCGTTGCCTGGATCGATTTTGCCCAAATTCCAGGCTGCCACCCTTCGGATGGTCTCAAATTCATTCTGAGTTGCTTCTACTACCCACATCAGTGCGCGAATCGCGGTTTCATTGCCTGGGTCGATTTTGCCCAATCCATAAGCTGCACCTTGACAAGTGTAATAGTATTGAGTTGTTTCAACTATCTCCGCCAGTATCCGAATTGCGGTTTCATTACCTGGGTCGATTTTGCTCAATGCATAGGCTGCTTTCCAAAGGATATTTTCATCCTCAGTTGCTTCTAACAACTTTACTAATGCCTGAATCGCAGTTGCTTTGTCCATGCCAATTTTGCTCAAGCTTTCGGCTGCTTGCAAACGGATATTTTCATCCTCAGTTGCTTCTAGCAACTTTACTAATGCCCAAATTGCGGTTGCGTTACCCGTACCAATTTTGCCCAAGATATCAGCTGCGTACCAACGAATATTTTCATCTTGAGTCGTTTCTATTATTCGCACTAGCGCCCGAATTGCTGTTTCATTACTCGTACTGATTTTCGTTAAACTTTCGACTGCATGCCAACGGATATTTTCATCTTCAGTCGTTTCCATTAACCGCATTAGTGCCTGAATTGCAGTCTCATTACCCGTACCTATTTTACCCAAGCTTTTAGCTACTAGATAAGAAGTATTTTTATCTTGAGTCGTTTTTATTACCCTTGCCAGTGCTTGAACTGCTATTTCATTACCTATACCAATTTTGCCCAGGCTCTCGACTGCTTGCCAACGGATATATTTTTCTGGAGTCGCTTCCATCACCCACACCAGCGAGCGAATTGCAGTCTCATTGCCTGTAACAATTTTACCTAGGCTCTGGACTGCGCTCACAATGGTATCTCCGAATCTATAGTCGGATGGTCTAAAAGCATTAATTATTGTTTTAAAACCTCGTAGCACTGACTTTACAAAAAATAATTTGTAGTCTATCTGTTCGATAATTGAGTCTATAGGCTCAAAAAATGCTGTATTCTTCTGAATAACTTCTATTGCTGCCATCTGAGCCATTTCTATCACCCGCACTAGTGCTTGAATTGCTATCTCATTATCGATACCGATTTTGCCTAAGCTCTCAGCTGCCGTCTTACAGGTGGCATAATATCTATTATTCCAATTTGTTTCTACTAGATGCACCAGTGTCCGAACCGCAGCTTCATTGCCTGGGTCGATTTCGCCCAATCTTTCAGCTGCATCTTGACAAATATCCAAGTCTTGTATTTGTTCTAATTCTTGTCTAAGTCTCCGAATTACTTGTTGGAAAATTGTGCTGCTGAAAGCAGGCTTCAACAGAGGCATTAATGCCCGAATTACCTTTTGAGAATCTGTGCTGCTGAAGGTCAATGCAGCATAGTCTTTTCTCACTTTTACTTTTGCAGGATTAATAAGAATAGCCAACTTTTGTTTCAGCCAATTAGAATTGCCAAATCTCCAATGCATCAATTGGTTGATAATCTCATCAGAAAAGGGGCAATCCTTATACTCTGCAATCCCCACTGCTGCCAGAAGAAAAGCTCGGTCGCTATAAAATCCGCCACAGTTATCTTTAAAGGTTATCAAGGACTGAATTAATGCTTCCTTCTTTGGCTTCAGCGTGTCATTATTACGTCCTAACCACAGTAAAAATACCTGTCTCCACTGCGGTTCAAAAATCCGATAGCTAGCTTCCCTTGCCATCGGATTTTTGAGAATGTGATTGAGGAAAAACAGCCCATCATTAATGCTGAGTGCAGCAAAATATTCTTCAAAGGTTGGGTGGTAGAAAGCATAAACTTTTTGTTCTGGATCATCTGCGTCCATACCGACCTGATTTAGCCAGCCAATTTTCAGAGCTAAGTCAAGTAGTGTTTCTTTTCCTTCTGGAAGCGGTCTATTCAAATAATGGTGTACAAAATTTTGATGCAGTCGAAACCGACTTTGTTGGCGGTCATCTGCATTATCTATCGCCTGTCGAGATAGTTCTGCCAACACTTGATTCAGGCATTCCCGTTGCATGGGTGTCGTAGGAAACTGCTCCTGCTTCCACTCATAAATTCGATCCACAAATCTTTGATACAGTTCTGCCTGAGTTTGCGGTAATTGTCCCTGTTTCAAATACCAACTGAAACATAGCAAGGTTAACCGTAACGGATTCTTCACCAAATCTCGAATGCGCTCCCTTCCTGCTTCCTTCAGCGCAGCACACAACACCTGCCCTAAATCTCCCTTTTCTCTTGGTGCAAACCATTTTTTAATGAATTGCTCTACCTGCACTGGGTACGAAAAATCTAAGCTACGGTAAGTGTCAAAACCAGCTAATGAATTACGATTGCCATCCCATAAATTTAATCGACAGGTTAGGATCAGGCGTGCCTGTTGCAGCCATCCCCCCTCTCGAATTTGACGTTGGATTTCACTTAGAGAATTGCCAGCAAACTGCATCTCATCCAAGCCATCCAGCAGCAACCAAACCTGTCCCCGTTTAAACTGAGCCGCAAAGTGCTGTTTATCCGTCGCAGAGACTTCTGCTTCTGCTGCTTCACGAATAACTCGTTGCAGCCACCGTTTCTCCAAATAGGTTTCCAGCGTGTCGCCCTGTAAGTCTGCTAGCGATATCCAGATAACAATTGATTCTGGAAATTGCGTCGATATCCATTGGGCAATGTGCTGTAGTAAAGTTGTTTTTCCTGCCCCTGGCTCACCAATAATCGCAATCCTTTTTCCTTGACTCTTTGGACTCTGCCCCTGTTGCAGAACTTGCTTTAGAAATTCCTCGTGTTCAAATTGCTGAGTGACTTCTACTTCCTCCACTAGCTCAGAGTCTCGACGCAATCTCTCCTTTTCCCTGCCCTCTCGATAGAGTTCCGAACCCTGCTCTGGCAAGACATCGTGTTTCCGGCGTGGCACCTTCTTCCGTTCTACTAATCCCAGAGGGACAAACACCTGCTCAACGTGATAGGCAATATCCTCACCACTGGTCATTGGGTTTGTTGTGATCTGAAGCCTTTCTTCCAGTAATCTTCGGCTGACCTCCTGCCAATTGATTTCTAGAGATGGAGAAGGCAGTTGAGAACGCAGTAGTAAATCCCGAATCTCAGCCAGCAAATCTGTCTCTAGCTGATGGAGCGTATCCCCAACCGAAATTTCAGATCCCTCCCCTAAGTTGATGTTATATTTTCCACGCTGCTCAACAAATTGAATGATAAGCGATCGCCCATCATTAGTTTTGACCCAACTCTGAAGTTCACTCAGCAGTTCGTCACGGTTTACCATGAGGAGTTACCCAAACGTCTAAGACTATACAGTGGAAGGTAAGCTCTTACGCTTCACCAGAATCAATTATTTAACCTCAGTCGCCAATATTAATTACCAACATTATTTCATAAATTGTCCTCGTGTAGGGGTTTACCTTCATTGATTAACTCGATTCAAATAAATATTTTATTTATTGAAAAATAACAGCATTCCATGTGGATTATCTAAAGATACATCTTTATTACTATTGTGATCCTGCGACTCATCCCCTTGCAAATCTTGACTTGAAAGTGAGTACACATCAGTTGCAACAAGCTGATATCCTTGACTATTTAAATAACCAACTAATTTATCAGGCATTACATGAGACGCGCCGTAACTTGGTAACAAATTATGTTCAATTTTATCCTGGTCTAAAATATTTAATTGCACAACACCTGTACGACAAAATATATCAAAATCAATCGACTCGACTAAGCCATTTGTAGTAATTTCTATTGAATTTAATTCCATCGCTAGTTGCTCTATACTCGCAAAATTACGCGACCACGGATTGCCAATTAAAAATAACCGTATCGATATTGCCTCTGGCTGCACCTTCACGATATCAAGTAATGTTTTTGTAACCGTATGTGGTTGTAAGTAATCTAATACTCCATGAACCGAAACTAGCCGCAGGCTGTTAGGAGCATAAAGTTTTGTCAATTCTAGTTCTGCTAGATTGCGATCGCAAAAATAATTTAACTGTAGGTTTGGGTATTGGCTGCGTAAAGCTAAAAACTTTTCTGGCGGATTAATAGCAATGTCGTAACAGTCGATTGTCGGAAGTTGGTAGTGCGTCAAGTCAACTCCCTCAAAACCAAAAAAAACTTCACGTTCGGCAAAACCTGCACCCAAGATAGCTGCACTATCACCATTACCTGAAAGAATCGCTTCCCAAGTGAGGGGATAAACATTGGGGGTAAGTTCTAAAAGCCTAGCTCGACTAATTTCTAAGATATTGCCACTGCCCTTGTTTTCTAGGAATCTTACTGCCATAAAACCTCGCTATACTATGAAACAACCCTGGGACGACTGATTAGGGTGATATCTTTACCTTCGCCCAAACGGTACACTTCTGTGCGATCGCCAACATCAATTTCAAAAAACCGATAGCTTGTAGTAAACCGCGCCCACGGTGCCAAAGGATTAATTTTTGGGAGATTGGTTGTTGCTTGGTAAGTAATTTCAAACCCCGCTCCCCCATCTTGCTTGAACATCCGCAAAAAACATTCGTAGTCTCTAGCGTGCCAAAAATCAGTCGTTCGGCGACGCACCACATCTTGTGAGTCAGAACTCATCGCCCGCGCTGCTGATGCGGACACGATTAATTGCAAATTGTCAGACATTCGCGTTAAAGCAAGTTTCTTGTCTGGGTTTGAGAATATTTCATCAACAATTGGTCTAAGCTCAGGGTGTAAACAAGTTTCAGCAATGTAAAACCCTGAATACTTGCTGATAACATTCTCAAATTCCCGATTAACTAGTCTTTCTGAATCACAACTAACCGACTTTCGTAAGCTCGCAAAAATCAAGTCTTCGTATAACTTCTGCTGCGATGCTGGCGTTGCTGCAAGAATTTTGAATGCAGATCCACGCATCCCCTGAATTCCTATCAAAGCACAGGTACAATCGAGGGATGCCGCCCACATTGCTAGAAATTTCCGATAGTTGGTATAAAGCATTAATGCCTCCTGGTAGTCAGGAGCTTTAATTTTGAGTAGATGCTTTACTGGATTGGGTTTAATTTCCCATCCAGGCTTGCATAGTAAAGTCCACAACGTTGAGGAATCTTCAATGGCATCCATGCATTTATGCCCTCAGCAAATTAATGACAATTATTGGTCTGTCCGTTCTTGTCAAACCTCATGCGGGATATCAAATCCTTAAGATGAGCTGGGTCTACACCAAACCTATGAGCAATGTCATACTCCTCATCTTCAGTTGGCGGTGCATTTAGTGTAAGTAAATGCTCCAAAAAAGGTTGCGACCCCCCTAAAGGCAAACCATCATCTGTAAAAGGTAACCTATGTTCGTGCATTGACTGCTCAAATACCGCAGGGCGGGTATTTTGTAGCCACGCTACAACCTCACCAGGTTTTGGCGGCTCTATCCCCAGTCGATCGCATTCTTCTAATAACTCGTTTGATAATTGTGATTCTACTGCGGAGACGCTACGCGAACACACCACCAAATCCTGCAACCACTCCTGTAGTTTTCCTGTCTCTGGTAACTGCAAATCCAGCGTCTGACAAGCATCTGAAAGTTCTTGTCCAATAGCAGCATTAACATATAACTGCCCCAACCAAGTAGCAAATTCCTCATTTTGAGGTAATTCTATCCCTTGTTCAAAGCTAAAAGTTTGCAGTTTCTTTCCTAAACGAATTCTTTCTAAAAGCTTTGTACCAGTATCTTCTTCATCATTAATAATTTGAGGGTCATTTGACCCAAAAGCCATTTTGTCTAAAAGCCAAATAGCTATTTGTCCTGATTTTGGAGCTGACAAATTTAGAGTTTCACAAGCAATAAGCAGCTCAGTTCCCAAAGACGTATAACTTGCAAGCCACTCCTCTAAATTACCTGACCGAGGAGCAGTAAGTCCCTTTTGAGATAAACCAACAAGCTCTAAACCTAAATTCACCAAGTTCCTAACTACCATTGACAAGCTTTTACCCATGTCAGGTATTAGCTTCTCAATTTGACCTCGCATTTCAACACTAATATGAACTGTCACGCGGTCTTTCTCTGCATCTACAGGACGACCACGCTTCGGAGGTAGCTTCGGGTTTTGTTCGGGCTGTTGTTTACTCATGTTACTTCAGTCTATCGGAACCACAAAGCATATTTGAAGCCTTTGTATGCTAAATCGTTAATAAACGTAACTATTTAGCAGTGTAAAAATAATTATGCACTGCCAAAAAATTACAAAATGTAAATAAAACACATACACAATTAGTTGATTTGGTATTCTTCAATCAAAAGCACAAAAAAGTTGAGATGGCAGAAAAACACCTGTTTCAATCAAAATTTCTGCACGAGTCCAATATGAAATACTGCGAAATCTTCAAAAACTTACCCAAAGAAGGCTTAGAACCCAGACAATTTCTACGCCACTGTTTTGATATCGCCGAACTTAGTCCCAGAGAACTGCTCGAAGAAGAAACCGACTCACAATACCGCAAAAAATGTATCACTGTACTATGTGCAGTCTTAGGTGTACAAAGACCAACAGTTCGCAAGTGGGGAAGTGACCTCAACTTTGACGGGATGCCCAACTACTGCAAAGTTTCACTTGCTTACATTCATGCCGCCGAAATCGTGCCAAAGCAGCTAAAGAGCATCTTGAGAGGAGAATATAGCGCACCGGAAGTAGATGCTCAAACGTTTCTAGAAAAAATACTCCTTCAAGGGTTAACTGAACAACAAGTACTACAAACCGTGTCTCACGCCAATTTTCGCGCAACTTGTGTCAAAACTCTCACGCAAGTATTACATATTGGCACCAAGTCAGTCCAAGATTGGGGTCAGGATATGTCGTTTCACAAAATGCCCAAAATTCATAAACACACCTTGGGCTATGCCTTGGCTGCTATCTCCAAATCATCATCAGAAAATTGGGAAAAAGCGGCCTGACTTATTTAACTAGTCGAATTAGGAAACTTGGTCTTAGAGATTAAGACCGCGCATACAATATCATGACTACAACAACTTTTGCAAATAATTCATACGTCGAGCAGCATCAGGTAGACTCCAATCCTACCACCCACATAGAGCAAAGTACCCTAGAGTACCTCCATACGGCTTTCCTACTCTACGAGTACAAGCAGACCTACACCAAAAAAGAATATCGCGCACTGTTAGAAGAGTACGGTTGGGATAAGGGCAGTACTGAGGAAAGGCGATCGCTCCGAATTGCCGAGAATTTTCAAGCATTTATCAGTTGCCCGGAACACTTAGCGGTTTTACCAATATCGGTATTACTTCGGTTATGTTCTGTAAACTACAAAATCCTAATTAATGAATTGAAAGATATTCCTATTGGTGGATTGACTTGTGGATTAGTGTTAGAACTGATTGAAGAAAGAAGATTGTTTCTCAAAGCCATGAATCAAGAAAGAAAAGATGGCAACTGGCGAGCAACACCAGATGGAAATAGATATTACACCTTCGGCAAAATTATGGAGGATGACTACCAAACAGGGGTGTTTACCGAGAAGTTAATAGAGGAATTGGGATTGTCACCGCAGCGAATTGTCAGAAAGGCGATCGCTGATTTATATGAAAAGCATCAAGCTGAGATAGCCAAGAATGAAATCGGCTCCTTTGAAGAACTAATCCCTTGTGAACAACTCACTGACACCATAGAAGAATTGATTCCTGCCAACGATGAAAGTGTCGTCAACCCAACAAACCTTGAGGTAATGCAGCGAGAACTTGAAACCTTGTGGCAAAGGGATACAGAAGAATATGACTGCGAAGAATACCTGGAAGAACCTGAAGAGTCAAACATTGACTTTGAAGAAGATGAGATTCAGGCAGTAGAAAGTACATTGGCTGGGATGTTCGGTACAAATGAAGTCCCAGTAAATGATGCAGAAGTCCTCGCAGACATATTACGGAAAGCTTCAGATTATTCCTCAGTGCGCCGGGGGCTATGGCAATATCAACAAGCTAAGGAAGAAGCTTGGAAGATCCTCTCGGATTCGGAAAGGAAATCTGTATGGCAGATGCTTCCAGAGGCAATCAAAAAGCTTAGTAATGCCAAGCGTGAAGGGTTGATTGTCAATTTTTATGAGATGGAGTCAGGAGGGCTGTATAAAGTCTTCACTACAGATTACCCATTAATAGAAGAAACAGTTAGTAATAGTCGGTTAGACAGATGGTTGGCAGATTTGAAAGTCAGGCAGAACTCCGATTGTAATTGATATGTCTTTAAAGCCAAGTGCAAGAAGTTAACATTAATTAGAATCTCAATGAACTCAACAGCAACAAACAAAAAAATAGCTGTTAGCCTATTCTCCGGGGTGGGTGGATTTGACTTGGGATTTAATGCAGCAGGATTTGAAATCGCGATCGCCATTGATAATAATCCCATCGCCTTAGCAACATACCAACATAATTTCCCCCACGCCACAGTCTTGTGCAAAGACATTCGGGAGGTGACGGGGGAAGAAATACGCGCCTGTATTCAAGCGAAGTATGTAGATTGGGACGGGGAAATTCATGCAGTTTTTGGTGGCCCACCATGCCAAGGATTTAGCGTTGCCGGACTGCAAAATGTTGAAGATGAGAGAAACTCGTTGGTGGGAGAGTTTGTACGGCTGGTGTTGGAACTCAATCCCCTTGCGGCAATCATGGAGAATGTGCCGGGGATTGAGAATCAGAAGTTTGGCAGCATTACTGCTAACCTCCAAGCAGTGCTAGAAGAACATTATTTCCTTAGCAAATGGAACTTGAACGCTTCAGATTACGGGGTTCCGCAAGCTAGAAAAAGGGTGTTTTTTGTTGCATCTAAGTTTGGAGAAATTATACCGCCAAAGCATCAACCTCAACATACAGTTAGAGATGCGATCGCGGACTTGTTGCCAGTCCCCCTACTCCCCAAGCAAAACACTCAAGAATGGCATCCAGATTGGGTGAAGGGAGAATATGCCAAGTATCTTGAAAAAATATTCCCAAAGCTTGGTATATTAAGCAACATTGGGACGGGATTCGCAGCGACAACACACGCACCAGAAGTAATTCAGCAATTTATCAACACTCCCCCAGGTGCGAGAGAAGCTAAATCCAAATCAAAAAAGCTGCAATGGGATGGATTTTGCGTGACGTTAAGAGCGGGGAGTGGCAACCGCACCGCATTACGTCCCCTTCATCCAGAACAGCCACGGGTTATATCTGTAAGAGAAGCTGCTCGCTTACACAGTTATCCTGATTGGTTTAATTTTAGTGAGGCAATACTCCACGCCCAAAGAGAAATCGGAAATTCGGTACCCCCATTGCTTGCATATGCTGTGGGAATGCAAGTTAGAGAACATCTAGAATGCAATATCACTTATCAGATTAGATGCCAAATTGGCAAAACTGCCTATTTTTCTCAATATCTTGCAGTTTTAAGAATATATTCGTTTTTGTCAATGAAATGCTGTCTTTAAGCGGGTTAAGCAAAATCAGCAAAGAGCGATCGCCTCCACATCTGGCTAAAAGAAAGCAAAATTTGTTACTTGCCTTTAGGTCTGGCGGATAATAAATGATTATTTTAACCGCGAATTGTGTGCGTCACTCTGGGCAAGAAGACCACCAAACAGGCATACTCACACAGGAATTGATTGACGGATATGGGCTACTTCCCCAACAAATTCTCTGTGAAGCGATCGCATTCAATCGGGCTTTAAGCTTGCTCCCGTCAAACCTTCAGCTTTTTCAGAAAGCTGACCATCTAGTTTGACCGATTTTGGAACTGTTCTAAATTCTCCCGACATCTGAGCGTCCAGGGATGCTTAGATCCCAACCCTAGTTCCAGAATTTCCAATGCTTTTAAATATAACTCTTCTGCAACCCCATCATGACCTTGCGCCGCGCGCAGCATTGCTAAGTTGTCTAAACCTCTGCCTACTAAAGGGTGAGTCTCCCCTAAATTTCCTTTCCAAATGTCTAATGCCCTTTGCAAGCGTGGTTCTGCTTCGCTGTAGCATCCTTGTAAGCGATATAGGGTTCCCAGACCGCTGAGACTGACAGCTACATGGGGATGGTCGGCTTCTAAGTTCTTTTCCTTAATTTCTAGCGATCGCTGAAAGAGTTGTTCTGCTTCGCTGTAACGTTCCTGGTCACGATAGAGTTCTGCGAGATTATGGAGGCTTAATGCTACATTGAGATGGTCGGCTCCTAAGTTCTTCTCCTCGATTGCCAGTGCTTGCTGATAAAGCGGTTCCGCCTCAATGTAGCGTCCCTGATCGCGATACAGTTTTCCCAGATTGTGGAGACTAACTGCTACATTGGGATCGTCAGTGCCATACAGATGTTCTCGAATTGCCAGCGATTGCTGCAAGAGCGGTTCTGCCTCAGTGTAGCGTCCCTGTTTAACATAAAGTACTCCCAAGTTGTCGAGGCAGATTTCAATTGCTCTCGATTGCCAAAAGAGCGATGTTGCCTCGCTGTGGCGTTCTTGACTCCTATAAAGAAATACCAGACTGTTAAGACTGGCTGCTAATTGAGGATGGTCGGCACTTAACTGATTTTCCTTAACTGCTAACGATTGCTCAAATAGCAATTCTGCTTCCCCGAGGTGTCCCTGTTCACGATAAAGTTTTGCCAAATTGTGCAAACTTGTTGCTAGACTGGGATGGTTGGCAGCCAATCGGGTTTGGGCTATCCAGAGGCATTGGGTATACCAGGGTTCTGCCTTGGCATAGGCACCCTGACCTTCATAGAATTGACCTAAGCCCATGTAAGGCTCAAGTACATAGCGTGAGGGATGATCGAATATTGAGGTTATCCAAGAATTCTTTTTCCTGTAAGGTATAATACTCATTAATTGATCCTCACTCAACTGCCAGTTTTCTAGCCTACTAGCGGCTTCTAAATGAGGGATAATGATGGGGGAAACAGTTAAAATCTGCTGGGAAGTGGAACTTCGGGTAATTTCCTGAGCCACTGCTGCCATCACCTGCCAAAATTTTTGCTTCAGCGTATCAAGGTTTAACTCCTCAGACTTTTCTAAAAGCCGAGGATCTGATTTCGTCTGAAAGAAATCGCGAATTAAGGGATGCAAACGATAGGTTCCGGGGGATGTTTGTTGCAGCAGGTGCAGATTGAGCAACTCACTATCTCGAATCTCTTCCAAAGTCTCCGAGTCTTGGTTGTTCAAACATTCGTCTAGCAGCGACCAAGGAATCGGGGCAGCCGCAAACAGACTGCTCAGATAGCCTAGCAGTTTGGCACTTTCCGATAAGGTTTCCCAACTCAGATCAAACGCTGCCGCCACCCCTAATCGTGCCGTCATATCATCCTCCGTTTGACACAATGCCCGTGCCACTAATCGCTTGTCCTGCAACCGTTCCAACATTTCTGCCAACGATAGGTCGGATTTACGATCGAGATACCGCCCCACCAATTCCAGTCCCAACGGTAAGTAGCCCAACTGAGCGCAAAGCTGCTGGGCGCAGTCTCGCTCCAATTGAATCCGATCGCTGCCCACCAGTAACTCCAATAGCGCCAGTGCCGCTGATTCATCCAGCACCTCCAGTTCCAATTGGTTGACGGACGCACCTAATCGCAGACGCGTAGTAATTAGCACCTTGAAGCGAGGGGCAGTTGAAGGCGGTAAGTAGGGTTTAATAGCGGCGTAGTCGGTGACATCATCGAACACCAGCAGCACTTCGCCAGATTGCCAGTGTCGCCAGCAAAACCTCACCTGCTCTATCAATTCAACGTCTACGGGTGGATTAAGTCCGAGGAGCGATCGCCCAAACTGCACAATCTGAGTCCCCACATCCACACCTCTTACTGAGAGCCAACAGATCCCCGCTAGATAGGTCGGCTGATATTTCAGGGCATATTGCAACGCTAGTTCCGTCTTACCGACACCGCCCATGCCAGTGATCGCAGAGACGGCAACGCGATGACCCTGTTGCAACATCTGATAGAGTTTCGACATGATGTTATCCCGACCCACAAACTCCACTACACCACTGCGGGGAAGATTTTCAGGAATTCCAATCGGCTTTGGGTGTTGCTTTTGAACAAACTCAATCAGGGTTTGAGTGGCTTCATCATTCCAAGTAACGTAAGTGCGATCGCCTATGTGAATTTCTTGCCCTTGTCCCAGGTTGACTGCATATTTCCCGTGCTGAGAGACAATCTGACCACCACCACTGAGCCATTGCCGCAGGACTGTTATATCAGTCTCAGTTTGCTGATGTTTAACTATGCGATCAATTATGACGTTTAATTCTTCAGGGGTGGTCATTTTGATTATGGTTCAAGCAGGAAATTTTTATCTAGGTTTAGATGACGATCGCAGCTAAGTGGCTTTCTTTTCTCGCTGTTGTCAGCATTGCCTGATTTTATTGTCTCCAAACTTTAATCGTCTGATCTCTTCCTCCACTAATTAGTGTTTCTCCATCAGGACTAAATGCGATAGATGTAATACCTCTGCGATGTCGTTCAGGAAAAACTTGTAATTCGTTTTCAGTAATTTTCCACTCTACAATTGTTTCATCATTACTTCCACTGACTAAAGTTTTACCGTCTGGACTAAATACAAGACAAGTAACGGCATCTGAATGGTGTCGCAGAGTTTGAGGTATTTCTCCAGTATTCAGATGCCAAAGTTTAATGGTATTATCATTACTGCCACTAGCAAGTATTTCTCCATCTGGGCTAAATGCTAGCGTATAAACAGCGTCTCTATGTGCTGAAAGTGTACCTAAACATCTTTTACTATCTATATCCCATAGTTTGATAGTTTTATCGTAACTACAACTAGCCAGAATTCGTCCATTTGTTGGGTTAAAAGTAATACAGGTTACTTTATCCAAATGACTAGATAATTTGGCGATTTCTTTGCCGCTTTCTACATCCCACAATTTAATATCCTGGTTATCATTAGCGGCTAAAATTTTGCCATCTGGACTAAAGGTGATTGAGTCAAAACCGAAAACATCGAAAAAATTGCTAAAAATAGTTTTACTCAAGGTATGAAGGACGGTTTTTTCGCCTAAACGCCAAATTTGTATTTGATACTGTGTGCAAGCGGCAATTAATTGGGCATTTGGACTAATTATTATAGAAGTAAACATATCTAAATGATTTGGGATGGGAATCTCTTGTAGTATTTCCCATGTATCTATTTTCCAATGCTTGATAACTTGATATACAGCACTAACAAAATATTCTTGATTATGATTAGGACTAAAAGCTAACTTTAATCCATAACGCATCACATTTTTTTGAGAAAAATCAGTAAACGTTTTGGCTAATTTATCTATAATGCTAACTCCGGTAGATTGAGTATAATCGTTCTCTGTTAAATTGGACACACATCGCCAATTTACTTTTTGGATAGCTTTAACTAAAGCTTGGATAGCTTGTTTATCCCACTGTTGATAAATGCGATCGCCTATGTGTATCTCTTTCCCTTCACCAATATTGACATTGTACTTACCTAGTTGCTGTACAACCTGGCGATCGCCAGCCAGAAGTAGCTGACGTAAAAATGTTATATCTTCATCGGTTTGCTGTCCCTTTTCAACCCGATTCAGAACTTGCTTGAGATGTTCGTTATGTATCATTTAATACTTAATTTGATGTAACTAGATTGTAATTACAGCATCGAAAACTGCTTCAGCAAAACTTTCTTGAAGCTTTCTGTGATGGACTTTTGGTAGATGCGATGCCAATATAAATTTCATGCCCCTGTCCTAAGTTGACTGCATATTTACCTTTTTGAGAAAGAATTTGACCACCACTGAACCATTGCTGCAACACTATATTATCTGTATTTGTCTAGTACTAATTTGACGATGCGAGTAAGCATAGCTTGAAGTTCATCTGCGATAGTCATCACTAACGCTTCTCTAACTGTGTTGTAGGCTCACCAACTAGGGTAAAGGCAGACCACTGATAAGGCTCAGAGTAAATCTTCTTTTTTGTATTCTTATCGACATAGTTTTTTGTCTTCAACATTGCCTGACGCAAAGCTTCTGCTTTGTCTAATTTTCCTAACTTAGATTGCTGCTCCTTCAGTTGTGTATAAAACTCTTTCATCAAGAAGGCTGTTGAATAATCCTCTACCTTCCATAAGGAAACGATCGCGCTGGAAGAACCGGCAGCAAGTGCAGAACGAGACAGACCAATTACACCATCTCCTGTCAGTTTTCCTAGCGCAGTATCGCAAGCGCTTAGAACAATTAGCTCCGCTTGTAACTCCATTTGTGAAATTTCACTAGCAGTAAGCCAACCGTCATCATTCTCAGAGGCATCCAAAGCGATCGCTCCTGGAACCTCTGCATCTTCCTTACAATTATCTAGTAAGCCGTGAGTTGCGAGATGAATCATCCGTGCCTGAAGCATCTTTTTCCTAACAGCAGTTTCTGTTTTATCCTCAATTGCTTTTCCTTGGAACAACACATAAGCAATATCTTTTGCTTCTTGCTCTGCTCCTGGTAGTTTATTTAAAGTTACATCTTGCGAACAGAATTTGTTTGGCTTTGCATTTTCTAAACCCAAAATTAACCAGTCTTTGTTTTGTAAAGGTTTATTATGTAACTCACGCTTTTGCTGGCGTTTGTGGAGCATATCCAAGACCTGAACTGAGGGAGAAGTCAAAATAGTATGTTTTTCAATCAAGTATTGTTTTTCTTTAATATCGTAGAGTGCAGCAAACGGAATCTCGAATAAAGATCCTTGAGGAATAAAGATAACTTTCTTATCTTCTATTGATAAAATATTCTGATTATTCGGTTTAATCAAAAGTTCATAATTAGCTGCTAAAAGTTCTTCTATATCCTTTTTATAAGGTTCATTACCTGAACTTATATCTTTTTTAGTACCACGAATATAAGCACGAGGAATTGATCCTACTAAAATGCCAACTGGCCTATCATTTCCTCCTAAGTTCTGTAACCTCTGTCTAATTTTAGATAAACTTTCTTTCCAGATTTTCGTAGATTTTAAATCAACTTGTTCAAAACTTACTTTTTCTTGGTTAGGTCTAACTACCCAAATATAAAATTTTTCACTGTCATTAGTAATAGAATCTTTTTCTAATATGTTTGAGTATATTACTAAAGTAGCTTGCTGTTCTTGAGCAATTCTTTTGATATCTTGAATCTTAAAATTAGGAGATATTTCTCTATTCATATTCAATTGCTTTGCCAAAACATCTACAAAAGCTTTCGCCCTTCCTGTTTCTGCAATCTCTAATGCAAGGTCATACTCGCCTTTACTAACGTAAACTTGTTGGAGATTAAGATAAGCGGTTTGTTGAGTATCAAATATCAATATTTTTTCTGTTTCAGTTAACCTCTTTCGGAGGTATTCCCTTACACTTATCGCCTCCTTCAAACTTTTTATGGCTTTATCTAGATTTTCTTGAGCTTCAGCAAACTTTTGTTCTGCTTCTGTAATTCTGCCAGTTTCTTTCAGTGTTTTTTCCTGGTTTTTAAGGATATTACTAATCTGAAAATAAGTTACTCCTAATATATTTAAAGCATTGCCCATGCCAGGTCTATCTTCAATATCTGTTGAAGTACTTAAATAATTATTGGTATATTTAATAACTTCATTATAATCTTTATGGGACTTTTCAAGATTAGCTTTTTCAAGATTACCTGTTGAATAGTAAATGTTACCTAAACCACCGTAAGTAGATGCGACTAAACGACGATCTCCAATTTCTTCAGCAATGCTCAAACGATCTTTATAATATTTTATTGCCTGCTCTAAATCATCTTTCCTTATGAAATTATTACGCACCCAACTACTGTGGGAAGCACTTCCTAATTCCCCTAAAGCAATCGCCTCTTCTCGTTTATTTTTAGCATTTATAGCAGTTTTTAAATGAGCTTCATAATATTCAATTGCCTTTGTATAATTCCCTTGATTGTGATAGGCATTACCCAAACTACCTAAAACTGATGCTTTTAATTTAATAAACTCTTTTTGGTTTTCTTCAGTTAAGTTTTGATTATTATTAAGAGCTTCATCAACAATATTCAAACGATCTTCATGAAGTTTTATTGCTTTTGTATAGTTACCTATACTGTGGGCGACACTTCCCAGGCCCGCTAGAGCGATCGCCTCCGCTCGCTTTCGATTATCCTGATCCATCAGGATATTTTTATCTTGAGCAAATTTTAAACTTCTGCTGTAGTAAATACGAGCTTTTGAGTAATTACCCATTGCATAGTAAGCATTACCCAAGCTACTTAAAGCAGCTACCTCTTCTTTTTTATTAATTATTTTTATATCAGCAATTGTTTTACGTTTATTATGGCAATTAATCGCTTTTTTGTAATCTGCTGTTTGATAGTAAACATTTCCTATCCTACCAAGAGTAATTGCTTGTTTTTCAAAATCTTTCTCTTTTTGGTAAACTTTCAGAGCTGTCTCAAAACTTCTTAAGGCGTTATCATATTTATATGCTTCAGTAGATTGAGTTCCCTCTAGCAAAAGTCTGTCTGCCTGTTCAAGAGTAAGTTTTTCACTGTTAATTAAATTAGGAGATTTATCTTGCCCAATGTTTTCAATTATACAAATACTTGGGGTTTTAGGAAGATTTGGTGGAGTTATACTAAGATTTGTATTAGGAAATTGCCCAGATTTTTTTTGACCATAAACTAGTTTATTTTGAAAATAATAAAACAACAATCCAGTAAAAGCAGCAGTAAGTAAGGAAAACAGGATAAAAGTTCGTAAACGCATAAAATCACATCCTATTATAATTAAATAGTCTTGGCTGCATCCCTTAGTTCAGATAGATTTTGGTACAGTCTGACTGTAAATGGATGCTCTTTACCGAGTTTTTCCTCAAGGATTGCTAAGGCTTGCAAATAAAGTGGTTCAGCTTGGGCATAACGTTTCAAAGAAGTGTAGAATTTTGCTAAATCATTCAAACTAACTGCTACATCAGGATGCTCATTTCCCAAAAGCTTTCGACGTATCTCTAATGCTTGATTGTAAGTAGTTTCTGCCTTTAATTGATAACCTTGCTGGGCATAGATGAATGCTAGATTATTAAGGCAGTTTGCTACATCAGGGTGTTCTTCTCCTAATAGTTGTTTGAAAAGTTCTAGTGCTTGTAAGTACAAAATTTCTGCTTCAGTGTAGCGTTCTTGGGCATCGTAAAGCCGTGCCAAGTTATTCAAAGTTATAGCCAAATAAATTTTTTCTGTTGTATCTTTATAAAAGATAATTGCTTGTTTAAATAGTGGTTCTGCTTCGCTGTAGCGTTCTTGAGCAAGGTAGAGAAATCCTAAGTTATTTAAATATTCTGCTACATCTGGATGTTCAGAGCCTAACAAGCGTTGCCTCATTTCTAATGCTTGCTTGTATAAAGCCTCTGCATCATCGTATTTTGCCTGAAGGAAGTAAAGCATTGCTAGTTGATTAAGACTGTCAGCTATTTGAGGAGCTTCTGCACCTAGCAAACGTTGTCTGATCATCAGTACTTGTTGACACAGCAGTTCAGCTTCTACGTAACGACCTTGCAACCTGTAAATATATGCCAGATAGTTAATACTCGTTGCAACATCAAGATGTTCGCTACCGAAGCGTTGCTCACTTAGGCTACGACACCTGTCGTACCAGTCTGCGGCTTGTTGATAAAAACTCTGTCCCTCGTAAAACCGACCTAGAGCTTCAAACGGTTTGAGTGCATCTGTATCAGTTAAGTAGCAATTTAATGTTGTGGCAGCTTCCGCTACATGGGGCATCACAGGTGCTAGTTCTAAAAGCAGGTTACGAGTGGGATTTTCTGGAATTTTTTGGGCAACAGCTACCATTGCTTGACAGAATTGCCGTTTGAGTTGGTCAGAGTTAGTGATGCTATGTTGCTTTGCCTGGAAGAATTCTCGAATCAGTTGATGCAGTTGATAAATGGCTACGCCTTTGCGTTGGATGAGGTTCAGGTTAAGCAGGTTGTCATCCCGCAGTTCTTCCAGGTCTTCTTGGTCTTGCTCTGGCAAACATGGCTCGACTAACGACCAGGGAATGGGAGCGAGGGCAAACAAGCTAAGTAAACAACCTAACTGTTTTGTTGGCTGATCAAGTACCTCCCAACTTAGTTCAAAAGCAGCAGCAACTCCCAAAGATGCGGTCATGTCGGCATCAGGTTTAGAGAGCGATCGCTCATCCAATCTCTTCTTCTCCAACCGTTGCTGCATATCACTCAGAGACAGGTCAGTTTTACGGTCAAGATAGCGTCCTACCAACTCCAATCCCAGAGGTAAGTATCCCAACCAAGCACAAAGTTTTTTGGCATTATCTAGTTCGCGCTGGATGCGTTCTGTTCCCACTAACGATTCTAATAATGCTAGGGCTGCTGATTCACTTAGTACTTCAATCTCTAACTGCTTGACGGATTTACCTAACCGTAAGCGGGTTGTAATCATTACTTTGAATCGAGGTTCAGCAGGAGGGAAATAAGGTTTGATGATTTCATAGTCTGTTACATCATCGAATATTACCAACACCTCACCTGCTGCCCAATGCGTCCAGCAAAATCCTACTTGACCAGTTAAGTCTAAGTCTTCAGGCGGGTGAAGCTGGAGTCGTGATTGTCCAAATTGTACAATTTGAGTGCCTACATTCAATCCTTTCCCCCGCAACCAGCAGATACCGCCTTGGTAGGTTTGCTTGCGTATCAAAGCATATTGCAGCGCCAGTTCCGTTTTACCAATGCCCCCCATACCTGCGATCGCACACACTGCCACCCGTGTATTCTCTTGTAGCTGCTGGTGTAGGGTTTCCAGTTCTTGCTCCCGCCCGACAAACTCTACTACGCCACTACGGGGTAAGTTCTCAGGAATTCCAGTCAGTTTGGTATTGGGCTGAAGTGTCTTTAAAGCTTCTCGTAAAATTTCCTTGATAGCTTCGGCATCAGCACCCTGGTAAATACGATCGCCCAGGTGAATATCTCCGCCAGTTATCTGCCCAATATTCGTATTAAACTTGCCATCTTGGGATACTAACTGCAAAACACCGTCAGCCATGTTCAGCGATCGCCGCAGTTGGGCAATATCCTCCTCAGTCTGACTTCCGTTAAGGATGCGGTCAATAATATTACCTAAGTGATCGCGATTATCCACACTTTTCCTTACTTATTGAGTTGAGAAAATTTTAGGCTTTTTCGCATTTTTTAGCTATTTTTTGTTAAACAACTTTAAATATACTTGTTACACAAAATTTTGCCATAACCAGCAAATGCCGAGCAATTTATTCTGATAAAGCTATGAAGTTGATTCATCTGCTTTACGGGCTACTTGTGTGACAACATTTCGAGTAGCCTCTGCACCAAATCCCAATGCTAATAAAGCAAAATAATCACCCCATCCATTGGCTCCAAAGGTTGGTTTAGTCCAATACAACTGATTAAAACCACTACCCGCAAAAACAGTAAAAGAAATCAAATAACTGGAGAGATAAAATAGCCTTAAACGTCCATTGGCAGTTTGCCATAAGCTGGCGACCGCTCTCCATCTCTTGACCAAAAATGGAACTTGTAAAGAGTCTTTGTTCCATACAGATGGGGCTTGGATCACTAAACCTACTTCAGGACTACCATCAACACTTTTGAATACTTCAGAAACCTGAGCGCCTAACCCTCTCAATTTTTCAATGCTTGTATTAATGTCAGTTTGTAATGTCTGAATTTCAGTTTCTTGAGAGGGAAACAACATATACAATCGCTGCGTTAATTCAGATGCTTTATCTTCCCATTCATAACGTTGTTCTGGCTGATCCAAAACAGATATCAAGTCTTTCAGCTTTTCTAACTGCGTTTTAAGTTGAAGATAAGTATTAATTTTTTGGGATAGTTTATCTAGAAGTTGTTGTAACTCAGATGGCGTTGAAAGAACAGGAGAATTCTGCAAATATTGTTCTAAATCCCGATCTAGGGCTTGAATATAAAGAGCAGATGTATCTCTGAGGTCATCTTGATTAAGACGGTTACGGAGCCTATCATAGTAACCAAACTGGATATACCAATTAGAGCGTTGATATATCCACTTATTCCAAACCTCTTTCGCATTATTAAGAGCTGTTTGAGCGTCAGTAATTTGTTTGGCATCGCGTGCTTGTTTAGCGACAGTAAGATACATATCTGCTCGTGACCAAAATGAGCGTGCCTCTACCTTATCTGAGTCAATCTGGATACGCAAATTCTCTAAGTTAACTGTAACCTCATCACTTAACTTGCCTTGACTACTGTATGCAGAAACTGCCATGCCAATGATGATGCCGAACAGTAACGCGATCAGGGGTAAGGGCCATGGGTCTTTGAGCCTGATGATAACTGGAATGGTTTTTTCACCAGCCTCATAGGTGAGTACAATTTCACCTGTAAACTCCCCACTAGAAGCCGCTTGCAAGTTAAATTTGACTGGTAAGCTAATCAGTTCTTGAGGAATAACTTGAGTTGGTGATGAAGTAAGTTTAATCGCCTCTGCTGGTAAAATAGAGTTATTATCGGCACTCAGTAAGTCAGAAGTAACTATTTTCAGATTGTTTATTTTCTCATTAGTACGCAGTGTAACTGTGCGGGTTATGCTCTCTCCTCTAGTTCCGTTAACTGTAATTGCTCTGGGGTTAATTACAACCTCTGCTTGAGCAAAGGCTGGAGATTCAATCAAAATAAAGAGTGTTAAAAATAAGGATTTCAGGATACTAATGTGAGGAATTTTCATACCTAAGATAGGTGTTAAATTATAGCTATATTATCTGACACCTAACCAAAAGTGAACGAACTCTTTAGCCAAGGTCATGCCTGTATTGTTGGAGTTGGCGGTGACTTACCCAACACCGTAGATGATGCTATCGGTCTTGCCAATATCCTTAAAGACTCGGAACGCTGCGCTTATCAACCTGAGCAGGTCCATTTATTGACCAAGGAACAGGCAAACCGAGAGGGAGTTATTGCAGCTTTAGACCAACTAGCTCAATCAACTACGCCTGACTCTACAGTAATTGTCTATTTTTCTGGGCATGGGTATCAGGTAGCTAGTCCGATGGGAGAGGCATATTACTTAATGCCTTTTGGCTATGACCAAACCAAATTACATAAAACTGCGATTAGCGGTACGGAGTTCATCACTAAGCTACAGGCCATTTCTGCTAAAAAGCTGTTGGTATTACTGGATTGTTGCCATGCTGGTGGATTAGGAGATACATCAAAATTGGGCTATGAAGCTGAAAAATCGCCGCTTCCCCCAGAGGCTCAAGCTTTGTTTAATGAAGGGAAAGGACGAGTAGCAATCGCCTCCTCCCAAGCTGATGAAAAATCCCTTGCAGGTAGACCTTATAGTGCATTTACGCTGGCATTGATTGAGGCATTAGCAGGTAAAGGAGCCTCAAAAAAAGATGGTTATGTGCGGGTTGCAGATTTAGCAATGTATGCTCGTGAGGTCGTACCTAGAAGAACACGCGATCGTCAGCATCCCATTTTAAACTTTGAGCAAGCTGATAACTTCATCCTGGCATACTATGCAGGCGGCGATACTGAGCCGAAAGGATTACCATTTGAAGGTGAACCAGAGATTGAACCTGAACCCGGGGCTTTTAATAAACAAGGTACTAATAACCAAATCATCCAGAATGTAAATCAGCGTGGAAAATATAACATCAACATTGGTCAAGCTAATGGCTTGCGAATAGGAGACGGTAATTAATGACACAAATTTTACAAGCAATCTAACTCATAATTCTATCAATGGTGAGCGCTCGCCCACTATGGATGAAAGAAACCATTATTTTTTCTTAAAAGGTTTCAAAGATTCACCAATCACGTTCTCTAAGTCTATCCTCAGATAATAAAGTATTTGTCTGTTCTGGGTTTGGCGGGGTTAGCTCATCGTTCATTTGTGCCGCCTTCTTTGTTAAAACTTCCATTTTTACTAAATCAGCATTTGGCAAGCATTAACACAATCTACAAAGGTAGATACCACGATTCCTAAATATTTCTTGGCTCACAAGTAGATTTTTTTCAATACAAGAATATTTTGCTAGCAGGCGAAAGCTAATAGGAAGATATTTCTAATATCCATCAGAATATGAGGTAAAACCCATTAATATCAGCTTTTTAATCCCAAAAAGCTCAAGAAAATCTTAAGTATTTTAGGTATTGAATTGTGTAATATAAAACTAAAAACTTATGAAAGATGGCGGATTCTAACGACATTAACACCATTATTGACCGCATTGCCAGGGGAACCCATACAGAAACAGATATAGAAACTCTGCGTCAAATTTTGAGTGCAGGCGATCGCCAATTAGTTACGCAACTTGGTAAATATAATATTAGTATTAGACCTATCCGAAATATAAATACGGCATAAAAAAGTGGTAGAAGAATAA